>DATLYR010000115.1 GCA_035574475.1 Nevskiales bacterium
TCGATGTGGCCGCACCGGTGCTGCCGCCGCTGGCGCAGGCCAGCGTGTTCTACCTCGTGCCGCCCCCGAAGCAGGGCGATGGCGATCCGCGACTGGAACGTTTCCTGGCAGCTTTGCCAGATGCGCGTGCCCTCGTATACCTCGGCACCAGCGCCGTGTACGGCGACTGCGGCGGCGCCTGGGTGGATGAAACCGCGCCATTGAAGCCGGGCACGGCGCGCGGCCGCCGGCGCCTGGCTGCCGAGCGGCTGGCGCTGGATTGGGGCGCGCGCCGGAACGTGCCGGTGATGATTCTGCGCGTGCCCGGCATCTACGGCCCGGGCCGCCTGCCGCGTGCGCGCCTGGAAAAAGGCCTGCCCGTCCTGCGCGAGGACGACAGCCCCTGGACCAACCGCATCCACGCCGACGACCTGGCGACCGCTGCGCTGTGCGTGGCCGAGCGCGGCGCGCCGGGCGCCGCCTACAACGTATCCGACGGTCAGCCGACGACGATGGCGGACTATTTCAACCGCTGCGCCGACCTGCTCGGCCTGCCGCGCCCGCCGCCGGTGTCGCGCGCCGAGGCGCAGGCACGGCTGACGCCGGAAATGCTCTCCTTCCTGGAAGAGTCCAAACGCCTCGACACGCGACGCCTGCGTGCGCTGGGCTGGGTGCCGCGCTATCCGTCGCTGGCGGAGGGTTTGCCCGCTTGCCTGTAGCCGCAGTCTTGGTCACGTCGCAGGCATACGCCTCGACTATCCTCGACATTGTCACAATCAATTTCAATTATCGTGACGGCTGGCGTAACCTTGAGTCCGGATTCGACGCAAGCGTGAAGGAGACCGCCATGGCCAAGAAAAACAAAGACGCTCCCAAGATCGACATCGGCATCCCCAAGGCCCAGCGCAAGGCGATCGCCGACGGGCTGGCGCGGCTGCTGGCCGACGAATACACGCTCTACCTCAAGACCCACAACTTCCACTGGAACGTCACCGGCCCGATGTTCAACACGCTACACCTGATGTTCGAGGCGCAGTACAACGAGCTGGCGCTGGCGGTGGATCTGGTGGCCGAGCGCATCCGCGCACTGGGCTTCCCCGCGCCCGGTTCATACCGGCAGTTCGCCGCACTCTCGACCATCGAGGAGGAGACCGGCGTGCCGGACGCAAAGGAAATGATCCGGCAACTGGTCGAGGGCCAGGAGGCCGTGGTGCGCACCGCCCGCGATGTGTTCCCGCTGGCCGACGAGGCGCACGACGAGCCCACCGCCGACCTGCTCACCCAGCGCATGCAGGTGCACGAGAAGAACGCCTGGATGCTGCGCAGCCTGCTGGAATAGCGCTTCGTGCCTGCCCCAACAAGCCAGCGCCCTCGTCTCGGCCAGCCGGTCTACTCCACGCGGGTGTAGCCGCGCGGCGGCAGGTAGGTGTCCGGCGGCGGATTCATCACCGCGTAGGTGGCCATCTCGCTGCGCCGCCGCTGGGTCATGCCCTTGTGCGTCAGGCGGATCTCCTGGGCCACGGGAAAGCCATCGATCTCGGCATAGGCCGCCAGCCATTCGGCGCCGGGCTGGCGCGCTAGCTTCTGCATCAGTTCCACGAAAGCATCGCCGCGCTCGATGTCGGTGGTGACCCACAGCTCGATGTCGAAACCGTTCGCGGCCGGTCCGGCCACGCGCCAGCGCCGTACCCGCCACTGGCCGATCCTGCCCGTGTCCGGGGTCGGCAGCGCGACGGCTTTCAACGGTGGCGCCTCGGGCAGTTTGAGGCTGCGATAGCTGCGCGCCTGGCGGTCGATCACGTACATGCGGCCGAGGTCGAAGCGCATCACGGTGCGGATGCGGCCGTCGTCGCGCGCGCTCTTGTCCACGCCGAACCAGTGCGTGGTGGTGACGGTGGGCTGGTCGTTCAGATACTCGCGCGCGACCAGGCGGATGTCGGCGGCGGCCGACAGGGATACGAACAGCAGGCCAAACGCGAACCAGCGGCGGGACATCATGCAGCGGCGGATGCTGAAGCTCAGGGCGCGATTGTACCCGCGCGTGCCCCGTTTGGGGCAGGACGGGCCTCGGCCAAGTCCGATTCGAGCCAGGCAAAGATGCGCCTCCAGGCTTCGAGATCGCGCTCGTCCTGGGCGCCTTTGAGTTCGTGCACGCCGAGCCCCTGTTCGGCCGCATACACGTAGCGCTGCGTGTCGCGCAGCGCGCCCAGCACGGTGATGTTGAGCGTGGCGAGAAAGCGTTCCAGCCCGCTCAGCGACAGAGTATTCGCCTTGGCCCGGTTGGGCACGATGGCGATGCGCTCGCGCGGCACGCGGATATGCGAGACCAGCAGCAGGTCGCGGATGAAATTCGCGGTGGCGAACATGTCGATGGGCGAGGGCGTGACCGGTACCAGCACCGCATCCGCCTCCGGCAGCAGCCGCCCGAACTCGCGCAGGTTGAGCGCAGCCGGCGTGTCGGCCACGATGCGCTCGGTTTCCGGTGGCACGCGCAGCTGCCAGGCGCGTGTGCCGCTGCCCTGGCCGGCCGACCAGGCGGCGACGCCGAATACGCCGCGCTCGGAGCGTGGGCGCTGCTTGAGCCAGCGCAGGCTCGAACCCTGCGGGTCGTAGTCGAACAGTGCCGTGCGCAAGCCGCGCCCGGCGTAGTAGCTGGCGAGGTTGGTAGCCACGGTGGTTTTGCCGCAGCCACCCTTGCTGTTGATGACGACGATCCTGCGCATGCGCCCCTCTGCGCCTGCGACACCGACACGGCGTTCGGCTCAGTTCTAGCAGCTTCCGGCGACGGATGCATTAAGGGCGCCTCTTTATGCTTTCGTCATTCCGGCGAAAGCCGGAATCCAGCGACTTTCAAGGCCCTGGACCCCGGCTTTCGCCGGGGTGACAGAATAGATCAGAGGCTCCTAAGGTAGAGCCGACTTCCGGGAACGCCCCGGTGCAAGGAGGAGCGCATGCCGGCCCTGTTCGACCGCGACGCGCGCCGCTACGACCGCGCACGCCTGCAGCTGGTGCCCTGCCTGGACGAACTCTACGGCTGGGTCGCGCGGCTGCTGCCCTTCGAGCCCGCCGACGACATCCGCATCCTAGACCTCGGCGCCGGCACCGGCCTGCTGGCGGCCCGGCTGATCGCCGCCTTTCCCAATGCGCAGATCACCCTGCTGGATGCGTCCGCGCCGGTGCTGGAGCAGGCCGCGGAGCGCTTCGGCGGCGATGACCGCTTCGTGTACCGGCAGGCAGACTACGTGCGCGAGCCGCTGCCCGGCGCCTTCCACGCCATCGTCTCGGCGCTGTCCATCCATCACCTCGGCGCCTATGACAAGCGCGCGCTGTTTCGCCGCGTGCGCGTGGCGCTGGAAGCCGGCGGTGTGTTCGTGAACGCCGACCAGGTGCTGGGCCCGACGCCCGAGCTCGAACAGCGCTACCAGCAGGACTGGCTCGCCGAAACGCGTGCACTCGGGGTCAGCGATGCCGACCTCATGGCGGCGCTGGAGCGGCAGCAGGCCGACCAGCCCTCGACACTGGTCGAGCAGCTGACCTGGCTGGAGGAGGCGGGGTTCCGCAACGTCGACTGCTGGTACAAGCGCCAGCGCTTCGCGGTCATGGCGGGCGAGCGTTGAGCGCGCTGCTGTACGGCACGCTGCTGCTGGGGCTGGCCGGCTTCGGCATCCTCGGCTGGCGTAAGCACCGGCAGCGGGCGCAGCGCCGATTGCAACCCCTGCCGGCGGCGCAGCGTGCCCTGCTGGCCGCGCGGCTGCCGCATTACGCCCGCCTCGATGCGGCGCAGCGCGAACGTCTGCATGCGCAGGTGCAGCACTTCCTGGCCGAGAAGGACTTCCACGGCTGCAATGGCCTGGCGGTCACCCGGGAGATGCGCGTGCTGATCGCCGGCCTGGCCTGCCTGCTGGTGCTGCGCCCCGGGGCCCGGCCCTTCCCGCGCCTGAAATCCGTGCTCGTCTATCCCGAGGCCTTCTGGGTGCACCACCCGGAGCCGGATGAACTGGGCCTGGTGAACGACGAACCTGTACTCCAGATCGGCGAGTCCTGGTCGGACACGCGCGTGGTACTGTCCTGGGCGGACGTGGAGGCGGCGCTGGCCGGCGACGAGACCAACGTGGTGGCGCACGAATTCGCGCACCAGCTCGACGACGAGGACGCCGCCGAGGGCGCGCCGCCGCTGGCCGATTACCGCCGCTGGTCCCAGGTCATGCGCGCGGCCTTCGACGAACTCTGCGCGCAGGGCTCGCCGGTGCTGGACGATTACGGCGCCGAAGGGCCGGGCGAGTTCTTCGCGGTGGCCACCGAGAGCTATTTCCAGCGCGGTGCCGAACTGCGTGCCCACCATCCCGAACTCTACGCGCTGCTGCGGGATTACTACCAGATCGACACCGCCGCAGGCTGATGCCGACCGCCGCACCAAATGGCAGCGCCATCCCTATGCTGCGTCGCACAAATTCAGTAGATCAATCAAAGGCTTCCTCAATTTCTACTATTGGAGGGCCAAATCCCTCTGAATAAGATGCGCTATAGCCGTGTAAGGCTTATCCGACAACGCTGAATCCGACCCAAATTCCGCAGGCCAGGGAATCGGCCTCGACCAGTGCCGGGTCCGTCCGGCGGAGTGAGAGACCGATGCGCCCCACCCAGCCTTGGCAGACGCCACGTCATTTCCTCGTCGTGCTCGCTGCCCTGGCGGTGACCGCCTGCGGCGGTGACAGCGATGGCGAGGGTAGCCGGGCGCGCCCCGAGCAGCAGGGCGTATTCCTCGACCACCCGGTCGAAGGCTTGCAGTTCGTGACCCCCAGCCGCGCCGGGCTGACCAACCGCCAGGGCGAGTTTCGTTTCCTGCGCGGCGAAACCGTCCGCTTCCGCATCGGTGACATCGAACTCGGCAGCGCCGCCGGCAAAGCGGTGCTCACGCCACTGGACCTGGTCCCGGGCGCCGATGCCAGCCATCGGAAGGTCACCAACCTGCTGCGCCTGCTGCAGACGCTGGATGGCGACTGCGATGCCACGACCGGCATCCAGATCGGTCCCGCTGCCCGCGCGGCGGGAGAAGACCGCAGCCTCGACTTCGACCAGAGCGAGGCCGCCTTCGCCAGCGACCCCGCCGTCATTGCCTTCCTCGACGCCGCCAACACCTGCCAGCCGCTGGTGGATGGCAGCACGGCGCGCGCAGTCTTCCAGCGCACGCTGGACTACATGGCCGCCAATGGCGGCCGCGCCAACCGCCTGCCCACCGCCAACGCCGGTCCGGACCTGATCGTCAACGAGAACAGGCCGGTGACGCTCAGCGGCAGCGGCAGCGACCCGGACGGCAGCATCAGCGCCTATGAGTGGACCCAGACCGCCGGCCCTGCGGTCACGCTGGCCGGCGCCAGCAGCGCCAGCGCGTCCTTCACGGCGCCCGATGTCGGCAGCGACACGGTGCTGGTGTTCCGCCTGCGCGTCACCGACGACGGCGGCGCCGGCGCGCTCGCCGCGGTGGACGAGGTAAGCGTCACCGTGCGCGCAGAGGCCGTCGAGAATCAGGCGCCCACGGCCAATGCCGGTATCGACCAGTCCGTGAACGAGGGCGAAACCGTCACCCTCGACGGCTCGGCCAGCCGCGACCCCGAGGACGGCAGCAACCTGAGCTATGCGTGGACGCAGACCGGCGGCCCGGCGGTGACGCTGAGCGACAGCACGGCCGCGAAGCCGACGTTCACCGCCCCGCAGGTGGCTGCAGCCACCGCGCTGAGTTTCCGGCTGGTGGTACGTGATACGCAGAACCTGGCCTCCGCGCCGGACACGGTGACGGTGACGGTGAACGACATCCCGCCGGGCAACACCCCGCCCGTGGCCGACGCCGGCACCGACCGGAGCGTGGCCGAGGGCGCCGCGGTCGAACTCGACGGCAGCGCCAGCAGCGACCCCGACGGCACGATCGCCAGCTACAGCTGGACGCAGCTGTCCGGCCCGGCCGTGACGCTGTCCGGCGCCGATACCGCCACGCCGGCATTCACCGCACCGCAGGTGGCCGGCGACACCAGCCTCGTCTTCCGCCTGACCGTCAC
Source organism: Nevskiales bacterium (assembly GCA_035574475.1). Taxonomy (NCBI): domain Bacteria; kingdom Pseudomonadati; phylum Pseudomonadota; class Gammaproteobacteria; order Nevskiales; species Nevskiales bacterium. Next base: position 6,033 of record DATLYR010000115.1, read on the forward strand.
CGACAACGGCGGCGCCAGCGACAGTGACGAGGTGCAGGTCACAGTGGTGGACAACACGCTGCTGTCGGTGGCCGACGTGGCCCAGGACGAAGGCGACAGCGGCACGGCGCCGATGGTCTTTACCGTCCGGCTGAGCGCGGCCCAGCCCGCGCCCGTCACGGTGGACTACGCCACCCAGGCCGTCACCGCCACCGAGGGCCTGGCGGCCGTGTCGCCCGCGGACTACGGGCACGCCAGCGGCACGCTCCGCTTCGAACCGGGCGAGACCGAGAAGACGGTCGGTGTGACTATCGTCGGCGATACCTTCCAAGAGAACGACGAGAGCTTCCGCCTGGCGCTGTCGAACCTCGCCGGCGCCGCGGCCGGCGACATCGCGGCCACCGGCACGATCGTCAACGACGATACGCTCACGCTGCTGCAGGTCGGCGCAGCCAAGCGCAGCGTGACGCCGAGCGATGCGCAGATCGCCGGTCAGCGCGAAAGCTACCTCGGCGGCACGCGCCAGCAGTTCTTCCACCTCGGCGGCTTCGGCTTCGGGCCGTTCAAGTTCCTGCCCAGCTATGGCGGCGTCACGCCGGAGCTGAAGCTCGACCAGATTTCCAACCCGCAGGCCAAGGCGCGCTGCTTCTCGCCGGAGCTCGTGCCCGGCGACATCACGCCGGAAGCCTGCGAGGACGAGACCTGGGTGCGCGTGCTGGTGCTGCAGGAACCCGACGACGGCGAGCGCGTCGCGTTCGTCACGCTGGACGCGGTCGGCGCCGGCAACCTGATCCAGGATGCGGTCAAGGCGGCGGTGCACGAGGCCAGCTGCGCCGAGGGCGCCTGCATCGCGCGGGAGAACGTGCTGTTCGGCCAGACCCACACCCACGCGGGCGCCGACCTGCAGGGCCTGTGGGGCGGCGTGCCGCGCGAGTGGATCGACCAGGCGCTGGTGCAGGGCGCGGCCGCGGCCGTGCGCGAGGCGATCCGCGCCAGCAAGCCGGCCGAGCTGGTCATGGCGCGCGGTTACGACGAGCGCTACAACAACTACCGCCGCCCGCGTTACCGCAAGGACGCGTCGCTGCACGAGGCCGACACCACGATCACCGTGCTGCAAGCCCGCGCCGACGACGGCAGCGGTACGCTCGGCACTCTCCTGCAATACGCCGCGCACCCGACCGCGATCGGCACCGGCGACTACCGGCTGGCCGACGGCAGCGTGGTGCGCGTGCCGCACCCCGACTACCCGCTCGGCGCCGAGAACGACCTCGAAGAAGTGTTCGGCGGCACGGCGCTGTACTACAACGGCCCGATCGCCGACGCCTCGGCCAGCGGCGGGCCGGGTGACCCGAATCCCTATCGCTCGGTCAAGAAGCGCGGCGCGGCGCTGGCCGCCAGCGCGCGCGCGATCCTCGAGGCCAACGCCACGCCGCTCGACCCGGTGCTGGAGACGCGCAGCGTCGAGGTCACGCTCCCCATCACCAACCCGCTATTCCTGGCCATCGGCCTGGGCGGCGTGTTCAACGGCTACTACCAGTTCAGCCAGCTGCCGTTCCAGAGCATCCCGGGCCTGGACCAGATCCCGCCCGAGGTCATCGCCCAGTTCGAGGACGTGCAGAACCAGCTGCCGCAGCCGACGCCAGTCGCGCGCACGCTGCTCAGCCGCGTCAGCATCGGTACGCCCGACGCCAGCGATGCCGGCAAGAACCGCCTGGAGATCGTCACCATCCCGGGCGAGGCCACCAATACCTTCGGGCAGTACATCCGCCGCCTCGCGAACGAGGATCCGGCCACTGTCGCGCGGCCCAAGCGCCACACCATGCTGCTGGGCCTGACTCACAACTCCTTCGGTTACATCATTCCCGAGGAGGAGTTCAGCTATGTGGATCCGTCGGGCGAGGCCGGCTTCGTACTGCCCTTCACAGGCTACGAGGAGTTCGTCTCGCTCGGCCCCCTGACCGCGCCGCTGCTGCGCGTGCAGGGCTACAACCCGCTGTTCGATGCCGCGCCCGAGCAATACCTGCCGCCATGGCTGGCCGACTGCCAGGTGGCGCTGGATTACCGCGCCTGCATTGTCGGCGTGCTCCAGGACCGCCTCGCGCAGGTGCTGGGCGGCCTGGGCGCCGTCACCGGCCCGATCCGCGATGGCTTGGAGGCTGTCGCTGACGGCTGCCGCGAGTTCGGCGGACCAGACGAGATCTGTGGCGCGTTCGACACCGTGGCCGACGTCATCGGCGGCGCGAACCCGCCGGGTGGCGGCGCGGACGGCGACCCGGCGCTGCTGTTCGCCGCGCTCGATGCCCAGACCCGCGGCTGCGACATCCTCGACACCGCCAACTGCCTGTATCCCTTCCCGAACGACTGGTTCACCGTGCCGGCCGCGCCCGGCAGCATCCAGGACCGGCCGCAGGGCACCGGCCGGCGCGTCAACCTCAATGTCCTGGCGATGCCGCGCAACAGCGCCGGCAAGCCGGTGGACCCGAGCGAATGGAACCGCAACGACGGCTTCTCGCCCGGCGCGCTGATCACGACCTTCGTGCCCGGCCTGTCGCTGGAGCAGACCTTCGGCCTGCCCTCGCACCAGATCGGGCTGGCCAACATCGGCCTGTCGCAGGATCCGGACGCTCCGATCCTGGTGCTCGAGGTATCCGAGGACGAGGCGCCCAAGCGGCACCTGGTCTGGAGCGAGCTCGACCAGAACGCCAACCAGCTGACCGTGGCGGCGGTACCGAACGTGGGCACCTTCCCGGTCGAGGGCGTCACCGACGACAAGGGTCATATCCAGCGGCCGCTGAACGACGGCCGCGCCGCGCTCTTGATCCGCCCGGCCAAGAACTTCAGCGAAGGCAAGCGCTATGTGGTGGTGCTGCGCAAGCTCAAGAATGCCGCCGGCCAGCCCATCCCGGCCCAGCCGGGTTTCCAGGCCTGCCTGCGCGGCGACTCCGCACTGCCGCCGGTGCAGCAGCGCTGTGAACAGCTGGAAGACAAAGTGTTCCCGGTGCTGGAGGCGGCGGGCATTCCGCTGGACGAGTCGCTGTACCTGGCCTGGGATTTCACCGTCGCCTCGACCCAGAACCAGATCGGCCGCCTGCGGCACATGCGCGACGACGCCTTCCGCACACTCTCGGCCGACCCGGACGACGAGGACTGCACGCAGCTGACTGCGGCCAACCTCGCCACCTGCGCGGCGCCCAAGATCGAAATCACCGGTGTCATCGAGAATCCACAGAACGGCATCGCCCGCCGCATCGAGGGCACGATCGAGGTGCCCAATTATCTCGCCCCCATCGCGCCCTCGCCGCTGGACGACCCGAACATATCGCGCGCGGTCAACCAGTTCTGTGCCAGCGCGCCGCAGGGCGAGTTCTCCAGCGGCTGCCGCGATCTGCGTGACGCGGTGGACATCGCCCAGGGTCTGGCGCTGCCGAACCGGCTGTTCTACAACCCGGCCGACGGCACGCCGGCGCCGGACGCGAACAATCCGCTCGACCCCACCGGCCTGCGCTATGGCGACGGTCTGCCGGACCGCAACGGCACGCTGACCACGCGCTTCCTGTGCCAGATCCCGGCCCAGGCCACGCCGGACAACCCGGCGCGCGCCAGCCTCTACGGCCACGGCCAGCTCGACCGCGGCGTCGCCATCACCTACGAGGGCACGCCGGACGTCGCGCGCGAGCACAACTACATGTTCTGCGCCGTGGACTGGTTCGGCTTCCGCACCGGCGACGCCGCCAACGTGCTCTCCGCGCTGGTGGACCTGTCCAACTTCCCGGTCATTCCGGATGCCTCGCAGCAGGGCATGCTGAACTTCCTGTTCCTGGCGCGCGCCATGCAGCATCCGCAGGGCTTCGCGTCGCGGCCGGAGTTCCAGGATCCGGACAGCGGCCGGCCGGTGTTCGACCGCCGCGAGATTTTCTACAACGGCAACTCGCAGGGCGGCATCTTCGGCGGCGTGGTGCTGGCGGCCTCCAAGGACGTCAATCGCGGCGTGCTCGGCTCGCTGGGCATGAACTACTCGACGCTGCTGACGCGCAGCAAGAACTTCGACGAGTACGCCGGGCTGCTGTACAACTCGTACACCGACCCGCTCGACCGGCAGCTCTTGTTCTCCCTGATCCAGATGCTGTGGGATCGCTCGGAGAACAACGGCTATGCCGCGCACCTGATCGACAACAGCGCCTTCGGCGGCCCCGCCAACGCGGTCAAGCTCGACCCGCAGTTCGGCGACCCGCAGGTCACCATGTGGAGCGCCGATGTCATGGCGCGCACCATGGGCGTGCCCTTCGACAACCGCCAGACGCTGCGCGTCGAGACGCTGGGCCCGCAGTACCTCGGCGTCAATGGCCGCCGGCATCCGGACGTGGCGCCGTATCTGGGGCTCGAGCCGCTCGACTACGGCGATCCGCAACAGACCGCAGGCAGCGCGCTGATCGTGTGGGACACCAACATGGCCGGCGACTATGCCCACATCCCACCGATCACCAACACGCCGCCACGCACCGGTCCGGACAACCACGACGCCTCGCAGAAGACCCGATTCGGCCGCTGCCACATGGCGCACTTCCTGCGCACCGGCGGCCAGCTGATCGACATCCTGCCGGTGCAGTTCGACGGCGCCGACTGCCCGGCGGTGCCGCCGGCCGCGCCGACCACGCTGCCGGAAGAACCCGGCGCCGAGCGCGTGGTGAAGCTCTGCGCGCCCGACGCCATCCCTGGCATCGGCGGCCAGTGCATCACGGTGGACACGCTCCCGGTGATCGGGCCGGTGCTGGCCGGCCTGCTGCTGCCTGTGGACGGCGTGACCGAGACGCTCGCCGACGGCTGCCGCGCCAACGCCGGCCCGCTGGCGCCGGCCTGCGCCGTGACGGATGGCCTGGCACAGGTCATCCGGCAGGGCGCAGATACGCCGCCGCCCGGCGGCGACGTCGAGCACGCCTCCTGCACGGACCAGGAGAACCTCGGCGGCAACCGCAGCTACCAAGTGACGATCCCCTCGGAGAGCGGCGAGACCATCAGCTTCCAGGTGCTCGAGCCCAAGACCTTCGACTGCACGGGCAAGCACCCGCTGATTCTGCAGGGCCACGGCTTCGGCGGCTCGCGCTCGCAGAGCGGCTTCGACAACTACCGCGAGGCCGGCTACGCGGTCATCAGCATCGACCAGCGCGGCTTCGGCGACAGCTCCGGCACGGTGCGCGTGATGGACCCGGACCACGAGGGCAGGGACCTGGTCCGCATCCTCGACTGGGCCGAGGACAACCTCGACTATCTGGCCTATCGCGACGGCAACCTGCTGGTCGGTGCGATCGGCGGCAGCTACGGCGGCGGCTTCCAGTTCCTGCTGCACAACGTCGATCCCAAGAACCGCCTCGACGCGCTGGCACCGGACATCACCTGGCACGACCTGCGCTACAGCCTGAACCCGGGCGACACGCTCAAGAGCGCCTTTGGCCTCCTGCTGACCGTGGGCGGCGAGGCCGGCTCCTACCGGCCAGGCCTGGAGAACGGCGAGGATCCGACGCGGCGCGGGCTCGACCCGTACATCGTCGAGGTGCTGGCGCGCGCGGTCGCCACCGGCGAGTTCCCGCGCGAGGCGCTCGAGTGGTTCCGCTACCACAGCCCGAGCTACTGGTGCGACCTCAACGACCAGCCGACGATGCCTTACCCGCTGCAGGAATGGGCGCCGCTCGATCCCAACACCATGCTCGGCACGCTGCTGGGCGATACGCCCGGCGGCAACAGGCGCACGGGCCAGCCGCCGGTGGATGTGCTGCTCTCGCAGGGCTTCCGCGACAACCTGTTCAACTTCAACGAGGCCTGGTGGAACTACCAGTGCGCGCGCGTGCGCGGCGGCGACGTGCGCCTGCTCACGCACCAGAGCGGCCACATCCTCAACCTCGGCGGCCTGACCGGCGCGCCGCTGCCGCCGGGCACGCCGCTGGACGTGCAGGCGCCGGGCGGCAGCAACAACTGCGGCACGCTCAATCGCGGCGCGGCCACGCTGGCCTGGTTCAACGAAAAGCTGCGCGGCGCCAACGCCGCGCCGCTGGATGTGACCGACGGCAACCGGCTGTGCCTGTCGCTGTCCGACAACGACGCCATCTTCGTGCCGGAGGAGAACCTGCTGGCGCCGCGCGCGCCGCAGTACGAAGCCACGCTGGCGGATGAAGAGCGGGACGGCACCGCAACCTATTACCTGCGCAATGCAGGGGTGTCGAACGTGCCGCAGGGCCTGCTGGCGCAGACGCTGTACAACGCCGGCCAGCTGACGCCCTCGGTGGCGCCGCTGCTCACGGTCAGCGACGCCAACGGCCTGATCCTTGCCGGCATTGCGCAGGCAGAGGTCACGGTCCGCACGCCGGCGGGTGTGAACGATGCCCTGTGCGCGGCGGCGCCCTCGCAGGTGCCGACGCTGCGCAGCGGCTGCGACAGCATCGTTTACCTCGGCCTCGGCCTGAAGAAGCCGGGTGCGGAGGACTGGACCCTGATCGACGACCAGCTCACACCGGTGCGTGGACTGATACCGAAACCGCATCGCATCGAGCTGGCCGGCGTCGGCGAGCGCCTAGCGCAGGGCGACCAGCTGGCGCTGCTGGTCTTCGGTCACCACCCGCAATACCTGGTTTCGGCTTCGCGCGATGCGTCCATCCCGGCGGTCAACGTTGCCGCCGACCTCAAGCTGCCGCTGTACGCGGTCGCGGCGGGC
>DATLYR010000116.1 GCA_035574475.1 Nevskiales bacterium
GATGTCGCGCCGCCCGCCGAAGGCACCCACCGGCAGGCCGCCGCCGATCACCTTGCCGAGCGTGGTCAGATCGGGTTTCACGCCGTAGCGCGCCTGCGCGCCGCCCAGTGCGACACGAAAACCGGTCATGACTTCGTCGAAGATCAGCACCGCGCCGTACCGGTCGCACAGTGCCCGCAGACCTTCGAGAAAGCCGGGCAGCGGCGGGATGCAGTTCATGTTGCCGGCGACCGGCTCGACGATCACGGCGGCGATCTGGTCGCCGTGCTGCCGGAAGGCGCGCTCGACCGAGTCGAGGTCGTTGTATTCCAGCGTCAACGTATGCCGGGCGGTGTCCGCCGGCACGCCGGGCGAGGTGGGCACGCCCAGGGTCAGCGCGCCGGAACCGGCCTTCACCAGCAGCGCGTCGGCGTGGCCGTGGTAGCAGCCCTCGAACTTCACCAGCCCGTCGCGGCCGGTGAAGCCGCGCGCCAGGCGGATCGCGCTCATGGTCGCCTCGGTGCCGGAGTTGACCAGGCGCAGCAGCTCGATCGAGGGCAGCAGCCGGCAGATGCGCTCGGCCATCTCGATTTCCAGTTCGGTCGGCGCACCGTAGCTGATGCCCCGCACCGCCTGTTCCTGCACCGCGCGCACGACCTCGGGGTGGCCGTGGCCGAGCACCATCGGTCCCCAGGAACCGACATAGTCGATGTAGGGCCGGCCCTCGCTGTCGTAGAGATACGCGCCCTCGGCGCGGGCGATGAACAGCGGTGTGCCGCCGACACCCTTGAACGCGCGCACCGGCGAGTTGACGCCGCCGGGGATGTAGGCTTGCGCGCGCCGGAACAGTTCCGCAGACGAAGTCATGGCCTGCCTTTGAACAGCGCCGCGTACTGGCGTGCTGCCGTTTCGGGGTTCTCGGCGCCGAACACGCCACTGATCACGGCCAGCAGGCTGGCGCCGGCTTCGATCAGGGCCGCACCGTTCTCGGGCGTGATGCCACCGATGGCCGCCACCGGCAGGCGCAGGTTGGCGCAGGCCTCCTGCAGCAGGGTCAGCGGCGCGCGCACGGCCGCCGGCTTGGTCGGCGAGTCGAAGAATGCCCCGAACGCGATGTAATCGGCACCGGCCGTCCTGGCCTTGCGCGCCAGCTCCAGCGAGTCGTAGCAGGAGATGCCGATGATCGCCTCGGGGCCGAGGCGCGCGCGCGCTGCACGCAGGCTGGCGTCCTCTGCGCCCAGGTGTACGCCATCGGCGCCGAGTGCGCGCGCCAGTTCGACGTCGTCGTTGATGATCAGCGGCACGCCGTATTGGCGACAGACTTTGAGCAGGGCCGCGGCCTGCTGCCGGCGGCGCTCGGCATCGCCGCTCTTGTCACGGTACTGAATCAGCACGGCGCCGCCGCGGATCGCGGCGGCCACATCCGCCTCCAGTCCGCGGCGCGCGCTCAGGGCCGCATCGGTGATGGCATACAGGCCGCGCCGTGGGCCGAGCCGGGACATGTCAATGACCCAGCCGCTGCGGGAAGTACTGACCGCGGCCGATGCGATAGGCTCGCCGCAGCGTTTCCCAGGTGTAGCGCTGTGCGCTTTCCAGCGCCGTCTCCAGCGGCTCGCCCAGCGCCAGGCGCGCAGCGAGGCTGGCGGCCAGCGTGCAGCCTGAACCGTGATAACGATGCGGCAGGCGCGGCCAGCGCCAGCTGCGCGTGCCCCGTGTCGTGTGTAGCGTGTTGAGCACTTCGTCGCTCTCCGTTTCGTCGCCGCCGGTGATCAGCACCCGGCGCGCACCGTGCGCCAGCAGGAATTCGGCGCAGGCTTCGCGGGTGCGCGCGGGGTGCGCCAGCTGCCGCGCCTCGGCCAGGTTCGGGGTCAGCACCGCAGCCCGCGGCAGCAGCTGCAGCAGAGCGCTGACCTGCGTCTGATCCGCCAAAGCCGCGCCGCCGCCGGCGCGCAGCACCGGATCCAGCACCACCGGAACCTCCGGGTGGCGGGCCAGCAGGCCGGTGACCGCCTCGATGTTCTCGACACTGCCCAGCAGGCCGATTTTAACGGAGGCCACCGGCAAATCTTCGAAAATCAATTCGGCCTGTTCGAGTACGCCCGCGGCCGGCAGCGCATCGACCGCATAAGCGTTGCGGCTGTCCTGCACGGTCAGCGCGGTGACCACCGTCGCCGGGTGCGCGCCCTGCGCCCGCACCGCCTCGATGTCGGCCTGCAGGCCGGCGCCACCGCTGGGATCGTGGCCGGAAAGGCACAGGACGACGGCAGGTGAAGCCGCTGCCACTGGCCTGCGTCGGCGCGACACCGCACACCGGGTCTTGTCCGCCCTGCGCCGCTGCCGCAGCAAGGCTTTCGGGGAAGGGCGTTTGGCCGCTTTGCTGTTATGCACAATTTTCCTGGGCGCGCGGCGCTTTTCGGGATGCCGGGGCACCGGCCCCGGCAGCGGTTCGAACTGTAACCTCAACTATATGATTTGAAAAGATTATTTGCACGTGATTACAAAGTGGCCTGAGGGTAAAAACTGCCGCGGCGGCGGAGACTTAGGGTGTTCACCCGAGCATTTTCCACATAGTTATCCACAGCTTTTGTGGGTATTCCGGTTTTCTTCATTGCATGCCACGACTTACATCGGCTTCGTGAGACATCGACTTAAATCCTGCGTGACGCGCACGGGCGACGCGCACCACCCGGGTCTTGAGGCGCCCGCTGGGGTAAAGCCACAGGCAGCGGTAACCGGGTAAGGCCTCGTGATCCTCCGCGAAGTTCTCGCTCTGGGGCAGAAACTGCCGGCCGGTGGACGGGGTGGCCAGTACGCGGACGCCACCCACCGTCATGTCCAGTTCCTGGTGGATATGGCCACAGACGATCCCGCGCACCTGCGGATGCAGGCCGGCCAGCTTGAGCAGCGTGAGGCCGTTGCGCAGGCCCGAGGCATCCAGCCAACGGCTGCCGACCGGCACCGGCGGGTGATGCACCGCGATCAGCGCCGGTTCGCGGTGACGCACCAGCCAGTAGGCCAGCTGATCGAGCTGGTTCTGGGGAACGAGTCCGGCATCGCTGCCGGGCAGGTGGTCGTCGAGCAGCAGGAGCTGCCAGCCGCCGAGCAGGATGCGGGCCGGTGCCGCCTCGCCGAGCGGCGCGAATGCGGTCTGCAGCCGTTGCGGATCGTCATGATTGCCGGGCAGATAGCACACCGGCACGCCGAACCGGTGCAGCGCCGCGGCCAGGCGCGAATAGCCGACCGCGCTTTCGTCATGAACCAGGTCGCCGGTGACGAGCAGCGCGTCGGGGTGCTGCGCGCGGATGTCCTCGAGCACGGCCGCCAGCGAAGCCTGGGTGCACCAGCCGTGCTGCGCCGCCTCGGGATCGGCGAACAGGTGTGTGTCGCTGAGCTGGACCAGCGTGAACGGCTGCGGGCGCGGGCGCCGGCGGGCCGGTGCAGGCTTGTGCCGGGCCTTGGCCTTGGCGGACGGGGTGGGGGGCATGCGCTGATATCATACGGCCAGCCCATGTCGAACAAGACCCTCGGCCTTTCCGACGCGCTGCAGGCCTACCTGGCCGAGGTGTCGCTGCGCGAGCCGCCGCTGCTGGCGCGGCTGCGCGAAGAAACCGCGCGCGACCCGATGGCGCGCATGCAGATTGCGCCGGAGCAGGGCCAGTTCATGCAACTGCTCGTCCGGCTGCTCGGCGCACGACGCTGTATCGAGATCGGTGTGTACACCGGCTACAGCAGCCTGTGCACCGCGCTCGCTCTGCCGGAGGATGGCTATCTGCTGGCCTGCGACGTGGACGAACACTGGACTGCGGTCGCGCGCCGCTACTGGGCGCAAGCCGGCGTAGCGCACAAGATCGAGCTGAGGCTGGCGCCCGCGCTCGACACGCTCAATGCAGAGCTCGCCGCCGGCCGCGCGGGCAGCTACGACTTCGCCTTCATCGATGCCGACAAGTCCAACTACCGCCACTACTACGAGCGCTGCCTGCAGTTGTTGCGCGCCGGCGGGCTGATCGCGGTCGACAACGTGCTGTGGGGCGGGCGCGTTGCCGATCCCGGCAATACCGAACCCGACACCGAGGCCATCCGCGCCTTTAACGCCTTCGTGCACACCGATGCGCGCGTGGACCTGAGCCTGGTGCCGATCGCCGACGGCCTGACGCTGTGCCGCAAACGCTGAACGCGCAGCGCAAGAAACGGATTGCGGCGCGCGCCGACGGGCCTAAGCTGGTGGGCAAACGCAGGAGCCTTCGCATGTCTGCCAGCGATTACGCGCGCATCGAGAAAGCCATTCGCTACCTGGAGCAGAATGCCCGCCGCCAGCCGAAGCTGGCCGAGGTGGCCGCGCAGCTGGGCCTGTCCGAGTTCCATTTCCAGCGCCTGTTCCAGCGCTGGGCCGGCCTCAGTCCCAAGCGCTTCCTGCAGTGCCTGACCGCCGGTTATGCCGAGGAACTGCTGAAACAGTCCCCCAACCTGCTCGACGCCGCCTATGCCGCTGGGCTGTCGAGCCCCAGCCGCCTGCACGGCCTGTTCGTGCAACTGCACGCAGTGACGCCGGCGCAGTGGCGCAGCGGCGGCGCCGGCGTCACGATCCGCTATGGCTTCCACGACACGCCCTTCGGCCGCTGCCTGCTGGGGCTGACCGACAAGGGTGTCTGTCATCTCGGCTTCGTGGAGGAAGACGCGCCTGCCGCACTGGAAGACCTGCAGGCGGAGTGGCCGGGCGCACGGCTGCAGGCGGATGCGGCGGCCACGCGCGCCGTGGCGCTGCGGATCTTTTCGCGTACCCCGGC
>DATLYR010000117.1 GCA_035574475.1 Nevskiales bacterium
AGAGTCGCGTCGGCGCCGAGTTCGTCGCCTACCTGCTCAGCCAGCCCTGGCTCAGGCGGCTGCCGCGCGGCGACGGCCAGCCGGTGCTGGTGGTGCCGGGCTTCGGCGCGTCCGATGCTTCGACCGCGCCGCTGCGGCGCGTGCTGCGCCGGCTGGGCTATGCCGCGCACGGCTGGGAGCTGGGCCGCAACCTCGGCATGCGCGCGCCCGTAAAACATGCGCTCGGCCGCAGCCTGGAGGTCTTGCACGAACGGCACGGGCAGACCGTGAGCCTGATCGGCTGGAGCCTGGGCGGCGTGTACGTGCGCGAGATGGCGCGGCACGCACCGCAGCACGTGCGCCAGGTCATTACCCTGGGCAGCCCGATCAACGGCCATCCCAACGCCAACAATGTGGACGCGCTGTTCCGGCTGGTGAACCGCGGCAAGAACATCAACCTCGACTGGGATGCGTTCCAGCGCCGCCGGGTGCCGCCGCCGGTGCCTTGCACCGCGATCTACAGCCGCCTGGACGGCGTGGTCGCCTGGCCCTGCGCGCGCGAGGAACCGACCGCGCACACGGAAAGCATCGGCGTGCCCTCGAGCCATTTCGGGCTGGCGGTGAACCCGCTGGTCATCGCGGTCATCGCCGACCGGCTGGCGCAGCCGGAAGGCGGCTGGCAGCCCTACCATCCGCCGCGCTGGCTCCGCCGGCTGATCGAGACCGGCGACTGAGGCGCCGCGGCCGGCCGTGCGAGGAGGCGACATGCATCATGCACGCATCACCCGCTGGGCCCTCGGCGTGGCGCTGCTGCTGGCACTGACTGCCTGCGACAAGCGCGAGGGCGAGGCCCTGTCGGGTGCCGCGCCGGGCGCGGACGGCCGGCGCGAAGCGCCGCTGTTCAAGGACCTCGGCAATCACCAGCACCCGGTCACCACGCGCTCGACGCGCGCCCAGCAGTATTTCAACCAGGGCCTGATCCTGGCCTTTGCCTTCAACCACGCCGAGGCGGTGCGTTCCTTCCAGGCCGCGCAGCAGCACGACCCGGACTGCGCCATGTGCTACTGGGGCGAGGCGCTGGCGCTCGGTCCCAACATCAACGCGCCGATGTTCCCGGAGGCCGTGCCGCGCGCCTGGGCCGCGCTGCAGCAGGCGCAGGCGCGCGCCAGCCTGGTCAGCCCGCGCGAGCAGGCCTACATCCGCGCGCTGGCCGCGCGCTACCGCGAGCAGGCGCCGGAAGATCGCAGCGGCCTGGATCGCGACTACCGCGACGCCATGCGCAAGCTGGTGGAGCAGTATCCGGACGATCTCGATGCCGCCGCGCTCTACGCGGAGGCGATCATGGATACCACCGCCTGGAATTACTGGGAGCCGGACGGCGACCCCGGCCCGCAGACTGAAGAACTGCTGCGCGTGCTGGAGGGTGTGCTGCGCGAGGCGCCGGACCACCCGCTGGCGCTGCATCTTTACATCCACGCGGTCGAGGCCTCGCCCAATCCCGCACGGGCCGAGGCGGCGGCCGACCGCCTGCTCAACCTGGTGCCCGGCGCGGGGCATCTGGTGCACATGCCGGCGCACATCTACATGCGCCTCGGCCGCTATGCCGATGCCTCGGCCGCGAACGAGCGCGCCGCCCAGGCCGACGAGTCCTACATCACCCAGTGCCGTGCGCAGGGCTTCTACCCCGCGGCCTATTACCCGCACAACGTGCATTTCCTGTGGTGGGCGGCCACCGCGGAGGGGCGCAGCGCGGCTGCCATCGGCGCGGCGCGCAAGCTGACCGAGCTGGTGACGCCGGAAACCGTGCGGCAGTTCGCGGTGGTGGAACCGCTGCTGGCGGTGCCGCAGCTGGCGCTGATCCAGTTCGGGCGCTGGGACGAGGCGCTGGCAGAGGCCCAGCCGCCGGCGGAATTCCCGCTGGCCACCGCGCTGGTGCACTACGCGCAGGGCACTGCACTGGCCGCCAAGGGCGACCTGCCAAAGGCGGCTCAGAAGCTGGAGGCACTGCGCCTGCTCCGTCGCACCGCCAAGTGGGACGCCTACGCGGTGTACCAGGTGCCGGCGGCACAGATGGCGGAAATCGCCGAGCTGCTGCTGGATGCCGACCTGCGCCTGCGCAGCGGCGACAAGGGCGGCGGGCTCGAGCGGCTGCGCACGGCGATCGAGAAACAGGACGCGTTGCCTTACATGGAGCCGCCGTACTGGGACTATTCCATCCGCCAGAGCCTGGGCAAGGCGCTGCTGACGCTCGGGCTGGCGCGCGAGGCCGAGCAGGTTTACCGCGAGGACCTGCGCCGCCACCCGCGCAACGGCTGGTCGCTGTTTGGGCTGGAGCAGGCCCTGCGCGCGCAGGGCAAGACCGCCGCCGCGGCCGAGGTCAAGGGCCGTTTCGAGCGCGCCTGGGCGCGGGCCGACGTCAAGCTCGCGGCGTCGCGCTATTGAAGCGTTACAGCCCCAGTACCAGCTTGCCGACGGTCTGGCCGGATTCGAGCGCGCGATGCGCCTCCGCCACCCGCTCGAGCGGATAAACCCTGACCGCGGGACAGAGCAGCTCGCCGCGTTCGAAGCGGGCGAGGATGGACTGCATCGCCGGCCGCAGGCGGTCGGCCCGCTGCGACAGGAAGCTCAGATTGAAGGCCAGCACGCTGCGGTTCTCGGTGGTCAGGCGCAGCGGGTTGAAGCGCGGCGTGCGCAGCCAGTCCCAAGCGAGTTTCAGCCAGTCCGGCCGCCCACCGCGTTTCGGCAGCATGCTGTGGAAGCCATACACCACCAGCCGGCCCAGCGGCGCGAGATGCGCATAGCTGCCGCGCAGGGTGGACACGCCGTTGGCGTCCAGGATCACGTCGAAGCCGCCGGGCGCGATCGCCTCGGCGTGCCGCCACAGGTCGTCGCGCGACTTGTCGATGACGTGGCTGGCGCCCAGTTCGCGTGCCGCCGCGACCTTGTGCGCCGCGCCGACCACGGCGGTCACCTCGGCGCCCGCGCGCCGCGTCAGCTGCACTGCCGCGCTGCCGACGCCACCCGCCGCCGAGTGCACGAGTACGCGTTCGCCGGCGCGCAGCTGTGCCAGCTCGTGCAGCGCGAACCAGGCGGTGAGGAAGATGGTCGGAATCGCGGCGGCGCTGGCCGTATCCAGACCCGCCGGTATCGGGAACACCTGCGCGGCGGGCAGCACCAAGTGGGAACTATAGCCGTTGAACAGCGTCACGCCGAGCACGCGCTGGCCGGGCATAAACCCCGTTACGCCCGGGCCCGTGGCCAGCACCTCGCCGGCCACCTCGAAGCCAGGCGTGATCGGCCAGCCGACTAGCCGCTTGGCCGACGCGTAGAGCCCCATGCGGATCACGCAGTCGGCGTAGTTCACGCCGGCG
>DATLYR010000118.1 GCA_035574475.1 Nevskiales bacterium
GCCGATCGCGCTGTCGCACCTGAAAACGCCCGCCCCCGGCAGCTCGATGACCTGGATGCTGGAATTCATCACCGAGCACTACACGCAGCTGCCGCTCGCCGGCTGGCGTGTGGACGCCCAGCTCGTGTTCGCCGGCGCGGGCTACACCAGCCAGTCGGCCATGGTCTGGGGACCGGGTGGCGTGCCGGTGGCGCTCAGCCGCCAGAGTATGGTGATATTTGGATAAACCCCAAGGAGTCCCGATGAGTCTTTCGATGTACCAGGCCTCGATCCCGCCGCTGCTGCGCATGCTCGGCAACTTCAAGGCCATTCTGGAGAAGGGCGCCGCCTACGAGGCCGCGAAGAAACTGGATCCGTCCGTGCTGCCCAATTGCCGGCTGTACCCGGACATGCTGCCGCTGCGCGCCCAGGTTTACATCGCCACCGACGTAGCCAAGGGCTGCCCGGCACGGCTGTCCGGCACGGAGCCGGTGAAGTTCGAGGACACGGAGCAGACGCTGGCGGAACTGATCGCGCGCGTGAACAAGACCATCGCCCTGCTCGAGGCCGTCAAGCCCGAGCAGGTAGACGGCTCCGAGGCGCGCGCGGTAACCCTCACCACCCCGCGCGGCCCGCTGCACTTCCAAGGCCAGCAGTACCTGCAGCATTTCGTGCTGCCGAATTTCTACTTCCACGTCACTACCGCGTACAACATCCTGCGGCACAACGGCGTCGAACTGGGCAAGCTGGATTACCTGGGCGGCAACTGAGCTGCGCCCAGCATCGGCACCGCCAGTGATGGCAAGCGTGTTTTCCTCTAGCAGAGAGGTACCTCGGAGGTAATTGACTAAGCGCGCGCAGGATTGGCTGACTGAGTTATGCAAGCGCGCCGGAACCCTGGCAAGGTCGTACTGACGCCCTGAATTCAGCCCGTCATCACAAGGAGATCAACATGATCGGATACGTCACCCTCGGTACCAACGACCTGCCGCGCGCCGCGGCCTTCTACGACGCGCTGCTGGGCGAGCTCGGCGCCAGGCGCACCATGGACTTCGGCACGTTCATCCTGTGGGGCACCGGCCGCGGGCCGGGACTCGCCGTGACCCTGCCCTACGACAAGAAACCGGCTACGGTCGGCAACGGCGTGATGGTGGCGCTGGCGGTGGACAGTAAAGAGAAGGTGGATGCGCTGTACCGCAAGGCTATCGCGCTCGGCGCCACCGACGAGGGCAAGCCCGGCCCGCGTGCCGACAACTTTTATGCCGCCTACTTCCGCGACCTCGACGGCAACAAGCTGAACTTCTTCCACTTCGGCTGAGACATTGCGGCAGCTGCGGCACTTCAACGGCGCTTCGCCCCCCGCCGCGACGGCTTGCGCCATACGTCCAGCAACGCGGCCCATTTGGCGGAGAAGCCCAGCCGCTCGTCGGAGAGCGCATCGAGGAAATCCGACAGACGCTTGGACTTCACCATCGTGTAGAAGGTCAACAGAATCACCGGGATGAAGATGCCGACGAACAGCGCCGCCCGGAACCAGAGCGGGCGGTCGGTCTCGTCCAGCAGATTCATGCCCAGGAAGCCGGTCGTCACCGTGCCGATCAGGCCGAAGATGGTCACCACCGTCAGGCGCACGACCGTGTTCGCCTGCCGGCGCAGCGCGTCGCTGTCGAGGTAGGCGTTCATGCCCTCGACCTCGTCCCTGACCTCGGCATACAGGCGCTCGGTGCCCAAGTGCTCCTGGCACATGTGGTAGAGATCCTTGGCCTGCGCCTGATCCGACACCTCGTGGAACCAGTAGCGATGGGTGAAGCGCAGGAAGATCTCCTTGAGCTGCCGGATCTGGCGCTTGAAGCGCTTGACGGATTCGGGGTCCGAGATGTCCAGCTGGTTGAGGGTGTTCACCAGCCGGTCCGACAGCATCAGCAGCGCCGCCTTGTGCATGTGCGCGATCAGGAACACCAGGAAATACTGATGCCGGAACTGCTCACGCAAGCCGTAATCGGCGTCCATGAAGTAGGGGTCCTCGGCGCTGCCCACCACCATGAAGGCCTCCCCGCTGCACAGCATGCGCGTGCCCGGCGGCCCGTCGCTGCGCGCGCGCCAGAAGCGGTCCAGGCAGTAGCGGAACTCGAAATTGCGCAGGTGATGTTCCGAGAACGGCAGCACGTCGGACGGCCCGGGCGCGGTCACGAATGCCAGCCGGACGAAGTCCGCGCGGGTCAACTGGCGCGGATCCTCCAGCGCGAAGTAGCCGAGCACCGGCATGCGATGGTACTCGAGCAGGCGGTAACGGATCGGGCCCGGCTCCATGGAGTGGTGTAGCACGAGCGGCCGCAGCAGAAACTCCCAGTGGGACGAGATGCAGGGCGCGCGGAAGCGGCAGACGTAGGACAGGTATTTCTCGCGGCGCTCGTAGTCCGACGTGGCCAGCACGACACCGTCTTCGCCGAGCCATTCGACCTTCGCGCAACAGTGGCCGCCGTGGCCGTCGTCCTCCCAGTGGGTCGGATAGGCTCGACCGAAGCGGTACAGGGCCTCCTGGGCGCGCTCGAACTCGATGTCCATCGCCAGAATCTCGACGGCGAGGATCACGATGTCGAGGTCGTAGAAGAAGTACAGATCGACGTGCGCGACCTCGAACTCGATCGGACCTCTCGAATCGCGCGGGAAGGTCAGGCGCAGCTTGCGCACATCGTCGCGCCGGAATACGCGGATGGGCGATTCGCCGGCGGCAGCGCCGCGGCCTTTGCCCTCGCCATACAGCATGCGCTGCACATAGGGCAGGAAGGTCACGAACTCGCCGTAATGCCGCTCCTGGAAACCCGAGGGATCGTCGGTGAACTCGTCCACGATCTCGTGCCAGGGATTCTCGGCGCTGGCGCTCTGCAGCAGCGCCCAGTGGGTCTGGATCTGCGCGTCCTCGCGGATCGGCATGAGCTGCAGCGGCCATAGCAGGATCTGCCGGAAATGCTGCACCCTGCGCTCAGGCTGTTTTTCCAAGCTCCCTCCCCCTTGCGGTTGCCGCCAGGCACAGCCTACCGCCAAGCGGCGCGGCCGTGAACTGCGGCTGGGCCCTTGCGGGCCCGGCCGGATCGCTTTATGGGGAGCTGCGCCCGCGCACGCGGGCTGGGGAAGCTCTGATCATTCGTCACCCCGGCGAAAAGCCCGCCCCGGACTCGATCCGGGGCCGGGGTCCAGAGCCTTTAAAGCCGCTGGATTCCGGCTTGCGCCGGACTGACGAAGGGAATTGGCAGAGGTTCCCTAGATAGCCTCGAGATTGGCGCCGACGTAGAACTGCCGGAACCACTGGCGGAACTGGATGATCGGGCCGTCGCCGTCGCACAGCAGCGGCCTGGCGCGATACTTCTTGTTGTTCCACACGATGAAGTCCACGCTCTCGAAGCCGGCGCTCTCCTCGCCCTCGGCCGCGCCGATCATGTGGTCGATCATCTTCTTGGAGAACGCCAGCTCGGACGTGCCCTCGGCATAGTCCTTGTGCCGGAAGCACATGTTCATCTGGCTCTTTTCCCGGGTGATCGGCACGGTGTACGAGATCATCGTCGCCGTGACCGGCTTCTGCGTGGCCGGATTCATCTGCGTGAAGCGCATGACGTTCAGGCCGGGGCCGTAGGTGTGGCCGACGATGTAGCCCTGGCCGATGTTCAGGATCATCTTGGGGCCTTCGTAGGTCGCCTCCACCGGCGGGATGATCGGGGCGCCGTGCAGGAACTTCAGGTGCGCCACGTCCACGCCGTTCTCGGCGATCTCCTGAATGCAGGTGTTGGCCGTCCAGGTGCCGCGGCGCTTGCCCTCCCAGCCGGCGTCCTCGAGCTCGGGGATATGCGGCAGTTCCCAGGCCGGCGGCTCCAGCTCCGGGTGGTACCAGCACCAGATCATCCCGTACTTCTCCACCACCGGCAGCATGCGCACGACCGGCTGCAGCTTGGTGATCGGCGGCTGGGTCTTGCCGTAAGGCACCTTCTTGCACCAGCCCTCGGTGTCGTACTCCCAGTGGTGGAAAGGGCAACGCAGGTGGTCGCCGCAGACCTTGCCGCCGTGGCCCATATGCGCGCCGAGGTGGGCGCAGTAGGGATCGCTCAGGCCGACCTTGCCGGACTCGCCGCGGAACAGCACCCACTCCTGGTCGAGCAGGAAGACGTTGCGCAGCTCGCCGGGCTTGAGGTTCTCCGAGTAGTCCACGAAGTACCAGCCGATCGGAACCGGGAACGGGCAGCGCTCCAAATGCTTGGATTCGAGCAGGATCTTCTTGTTGATGGTCTTGGGGACAGCGTTCACGTCAGCCTCCTGCGGCTCATCGCCGTAAATCGGGCAATGCTTCGATGCCTCTCCGGCGCCCAGCCCCGTGCGGGCGGGCACCCCAGCCAGCCCCCATGATGCGCGGCGGGGCCCGGCCCAGCCTCACGCATTTGGACGAAATCCGGGGGTGCGGCGGGCCGGGGGCTCAACCGCCGGCGGTTTCCCGTGCCACGTCGCGGTCGAAGTCGGCCCGGTCCTGGGCCAGGGAGCCCGGGTAGTGCTCCGCGAAGGTGCGCACGATGTCCGCCACCGGCACGTCGGCATACTCGCCGCGGAAGTTCAGGTACTCCATGTGCCGGCGCCCTTCGAGGTCGAAGGGGTGGTAGATGGAATCCTCGCTGCCATCGAACTCCAGCGGCTTGAGCCGGAACTTCTCGCACAGCGAGAGATTGAACGCGGGCGTGGCCTTGACCCAGCGGCCGTCGAGCCGGATGCCGGTGTAGCCATGCCAGTAGAAGACGTCCGTTTTCATGGCCTGACGCATGCGCTCGGTGGACAGGTGGTTGCGCACGTCGGCATAGCCCAGGCGCGCGGGAATGCCGAGCGCGCGGCAGGCCGCGGCCAGCAGCACGGCCTTGGTCACGCACCAGCCGCGACCGGTCTCCAGCACGCGGCTGGCGGAGAGGCCCTGCGGGCTGAGATCGAGGCCGTAAGGGTCATAGCGGAAGCCGTCGCGCACCGCGTAGTACAGCGCCACCGCCCGGGCGCGGGGGTCCTGCGCAGTTCCGGCCGCCTCGCGCGCAAAACGGATCACGGCGGGATGGTCGGCATCCACGATGGCCGTGGGCCTGAGATATTCGTCATCGGCAGGGTTCAAGGGCGATCGCTCCGCAAAACTGGCACAGTACAGTGTAAACGGCCTTGGGTGGGCTGCCTTGGTTATCCGGATTACGGGCCGGGTGGCGGTGGGGCTGGCGGTGCTGCAAACGCCGGCGGCGTGGCCGCCGTGGCAGTCCCAGTCTGCGGGTCGTTGCTGTCAGGGCTGAAAACCGGCCTGCAGATAGCCTTGCGCAGCCAAGGCGTCCACCACCGCGCCGTCATGCCCTGGCACGAGTTTCACGCCGGGCTCGTTCTGCAGCAGCTCGCCGAGCGCCTTGATCTGCCCGAACACCGCATGACGGTCCTCCTGGATCAGTAACGTGATCCAGCGTGGGCGCTCGCGCTGCAGCGCCAGGTTGCGCATCTTCCATACGACGTCGCCGAGGAACAGGATTTCGCGCCCGTCGGCCAGTTGCACGAAGACCATCTGGCTGCCCGGGGTGTGCCCGGGGGCCTTGACCAGTACCAGCCCCGGGGCCAGCGCGTGGTACCGCTCATAGCGCAGCGGCGTGTAGCCGTCGAAGGCCCCGACCGGCGGCTTGTACGGCCGCATCCGCTCCGGGTGTGCCAGCTGCAGGTCGGTCAGGCGCAGCCGTGGCAGCAGGCTGGCGAGATCCCCGTGCGCCATGACGCCGCCCAGGTGGTCGAGGTGCTCGTGGGTGATGACGATCTGCGCGGCGCGATCCAGTGCCGCGGCCACCCGCTGCCAGGCCGCGTCGTCATAGGACGGCACCATGAATGCCGGCTTGGCCATGGCACGGCTCATGGCGGCGTCGATCAGTACCGTGCCATCCGGATAGACCACCTGATAGGCGTACACCGGGACAGCCACGGTGGACCAGTCGTCGCCGGCCACCGCCATGTTGCGGGTGAAGGCATAGGACATCACCTTCTCGAAGCGAACCTGCGCGGGTTTCGCCCCGGGCAGCGAATCGGCCAGCCGCCGGACCTCCGTCATGTCGAGCGGGAAATCCGCATCCGCCGGCATGCGGCTGTCCACCGCCAGCCAGTAATAGCCGCCGGCCAGCACCGCCAAGACCAGCATCCAACGCAACAGTCTCTTCATGGGTCACCCCCCGTTTCCGGCAGAGCTTAGCGCATCGATCGGGCGTAG
The DNA here is from genome assembly GCA_035574475.1 of Nevskiales bacterium. NCBI lineage: Bacteria > Pseudomonadati > Pseudomonadota > Gammaproteobacteria > Nevskiales > Nevskiales bacterium. The sequence goes on from DATLYR010000118.1 coordinate 6,230, forward strand.
GATGGGTGCGTATGCCGAGAACGCTCCTGATCGTCGCCCACGCGCCCTCGCCCAATACCCGGCGGCTGCGCGATGCGCTGCTGCAGGGCGCACAGACGCCGGAGGCGCCGGGCGTCAGCGTGCTGTGCCTGTCGCCCTTCGACGCCGGGCCGCAGCACGTGGTTGCGGCGGACGGCATCGTCCTCAGCACGCCGGAGAACCTCGGCTACATGAGCGGCGCGCTCAAGGACTTCTTCGACCGCATCTACTACCCAACGCTGGAGGCAAAGCAGGGCCTGCCCTACGCGCTGCAGATCCGCGCCGGCAACGACGGCCGCGGCACGCAGCGCGCGGTGGAGACCATCGTCACCGGCCTGCGCTGGCGCGCGGTGCAGGAAGCGCTGATCCTGCGCGGCGACTTCCGGGAGGAATTCGTCGCGCAGTGCCGCGAGCTGGGTGAGGCCATGGCGGTGGGGCTGGAGGCGGGCGTGCTCTAGTGAGACCCCGATCAATTCCGCTCGTCATACCGGCGCAAGCCGGAATCCGAAGGCTTTGAGGCACGGGACCCCCGCTTCCGCGGGGATGACGTTCGTCAGTTCTTCCGCTGCAGCGCCTGGTTGACCACCATGCGGATCAGCGCCGGATAGGCGATGCCGACCTTGGCCGCGGACTGCGCCAGCTCATCGTCCTTCGCGATGCAGGGATTCACGTTCGGCTCGATCACGTACACCTGGCCGCTCGGTTTCACGCGCAGATCGAAGCGCGCATAACTGCGGATGTTCAGCGCACGATAGGCGCGCTTGCACACGTCCGCGATGTGCTGTTCCAGGCCGTTGGGCAGCTTGCCGGCGAAGGCATTCCGGATACCCCACTTCCGGCGGTAGTCGTCGTCCCACTTGGCCTTGTAGGTGGCGATGCGCGGCTCGTCCTCCGACATCTGTCCGAAGGTGATCTCGCGCGGCGGCAGCACGCGCAGACGCTGGTCGCCGATCACGCTCACGTACAGCTCGCGGCCCTCGATGTATTCCTCGGCGATGGCGTCGAGCTTCATGCGCTCGTGGATCATGTGCATGCGTTCGAGGAAACCCTTCTCGTCGTCCACGATCGAGGCCTGCGAGATGCCGCGCGAGGCCTCCTCGGTCAGCGGCTTGATGATGCAGGGCAGGCGCAGGTTCTTGGGCAGCCAGACCTTGTGGCCGCGGTAGAAGGTGTGGAAGCGCGGCGTGCGCACGCGGTGGAAGCGCAGGATTTTCTTGCACAGGCCCTTGTCGTTGCACAGCGTGATGGCGGCGGGCGTCGCGCCGGTGTAGGGGATCTGCGTCAGCTCGATCAGTGCGGCGATGTTCTTGTCCCAGTGCGTGACGTGGTTGAAGGTCTCGACCAGGTTGAAGATCACGTCCGGCCTGAACTCGGCCACCTCGTCCAGCAGCAGGCGCACGTCGTTGAACAGCCCCAGCCGCCGCACCTCGTACTTGTTCTCCAGCAGCGCCTGGTAGACATCGTTCTCGGTATAGCAGCCCTCGGGATCGGCGAACTCCTCGGTGTAATCGTGGTCGCGGGTCACCGCGTAGGGCATGTCGAACACCATCAGCACGCGCAGCCGCCCTTTGCGGCACTTGCGCGCACTCATATCGGCCCCCGCAGGCGGTTGGTGTAGCGGTAGTTCATCAACAGGCTGGTGATGTAGCTGGTCAGCTTGAGCACCGCCACCGCCTCCGGCTCCTCGGTCACCAGCCGCAGCGCGCGGCTGCGCTGATGGATGGCCTTGAGCACCTCGTTGACCATGTAGCGCCGCTCGCCGGTCCAGCCGGCGACCTGGATGAGCAGGGTCTTGCGGTGCGCCTGCAGCAGCCGGGCGACGGCCAAACGCGTTTCGCCGCGCGCCTTGCCCTCCGCGAACATGCGCTTGAGATTGGCGTCGTGGAAGTCCGGGTAGTTCTCGGCCTCGGCCTTGCGCCGCTTCTGGTAGAAACGGCGCAGCGTGCTGCGGATGCCGCTCGCCTTCCAGTACAGCCGCCCGCCCTTCACCAGCGGCGGCTTGCCGGCGATGCCTGCCATCAGCCTGTCCACGAACAGCAGCTTGTCCAGCGCCTTCCAGCCGGCGTACTCGCTGCGCCAGTCCAGCCCCGGCGTCAGCCAGACGGCGAAGGTCTCGACGAAATCCTCGTCCGGGTGGTACTGGGCGTAGTAGTTGTCCAGGTGCCGCACGAAGCTCTTGCTGTACGGGCGGAAGCGGTAGGTGTCGCCGTAGTCCTGGGTGGATTCGCCGAAGACTTCCTTCCAGTCATGCTTGTGGTGCAGGTTATAGGCGTAGCACAGCGCGTGCCCGGCCTCGTGGCGCAGCAGCTTCATGCACCATTCGATGGTCTCGCCCTCGGCCTCCAGCATCATCTTCTTTTCCAGCGCCGTCAGCCGCGGATGTGCCAGGTAGAAGGGGATGCCGATGACCGGCACGTCCTCGGGCGTGAGCCACTCGTCGGCCAGGTAGCAGCGCGGCTCGAACAGGATGTTCTTGGCCTTCAACTCCGCATGCAGCTGCGCCACGCATTTTTCCAGCCAGGTGTCCTCGATCCATACCGGCAGGTCGCAGATGCGCGTGTCGAGCAGCTGCTCCTCCGGGATCGTGTCGAGGTCGATCGGCGGCTTGTGCTGGTCCTGGCCGGCGGCCATGCCCGCTCCCTCTAATGGCTTTCAGTCCCGTTCAGGCCTGATATTAATAGAGTCAGGGGAACGGGAGGGGAAAACGATGGGGGTCGAGATCCGGGGCAAGACCATCGTCATCACCGGCGCGTCCAGCGGCATCGGCGCGGCGGCGGCGAAGCTGCTCGCGCGCAAGGGCGCGCGCGTCTGCCTGGTGGCGCGCAGAGCCGACGAGCTGGCGCGGGTGAAGGCCGACATCGAGGCGGCGGGCGGGCAGGCCTGGATCTATCCCGCCGACCTGTCGAAGGAGGCCGAGATCGACGCCTGCGCGCGGGCCATCCTCGCCGAGCACCCGCAGGTGGACGTGCTGGTCAACAATGCCGCGCGCTCGATCCGTCGGCTGGTCAGCGAATCGTTCGACCGCTTCCACGACTACCAGCGCACCATGCAGCTCAACTACTTCGGGCCATTGCGGCTGACGCTGGCCATGCTGCCCGGCATGCTGGCGCGCGGCCAGGGGCATATCGTCAATGTTTCCAGCTACTCCACCATGCTGACGGTGCCGCGCTTTTCCGCCTATGTCGCGAGCAAGTCGGCGCTGGAGGGCTTCTCGCGCAGCCTCGCCGCCGAGCTGGTCGGCAAGGCGATTTACGTCACCGTGATCAACTACCCGCTGGTCAAAACGCCGATGACCGCCCCGACGGCCGGTTACCGTTACCTCAAGCAGATGGAGCCGGAAGAGGCCGCAGGCTGGATCGTGAAGGCGATCGAGAAACGCCCGGCGCGCGTCGCCACCTTCATCCAGGCCGCCTGGGGCGTGCTGCTGGCCGCTTTCCCGACGCTGATGACGGCCTATACCGGGCGCTTCATGCTGCGCCGCGCGCGCAAGCTGCAGGCGCGGGTCGAACGCGATGCGCAACGAAACGGCCGTGCCTGAACCCAACCGCCTGTTCTTCGCGCTGTGGCCGCATGAGGCGCTGCGTGCGCGCATCGCCGAACAGGCGGATGCGCTGTTCCAGCGGCGCGGGCTGCGCGGTCACCCCAGCCGCCCGGCGCGTTACCACCTCACGCTCTACTTTCTCGGCGATGCGGTACCCGCCGCAGTCGAGGCCAGCGCACGCCAGGCGGCCGCGCGCATCGAAACACCGCCCTTTGTGCTGCAGCTCGACCAGGCCGGCAGCTTCAACAACCCGCAGGTTCCCGTCTGGTTCGGCCCGAGCGAAATCCCCGCCGAGCTTGCCTACCTCGACCAGGCATTGCGGCGGGCGCTGAAGGGTCTGCCGCTGGGGCCGACGCCGCGCTTCAAACCGCACCTGACCGTGATGCGCGATGCCAACCAGCGTCTGCGCCCGGAGCCGCTGCAGCCGATCAGCTGGCAGGTGGAGGAATTCGTGCTGATCCGCAGCCATCTGGAAAAGAACCGCTTCCGCTACGAGGTGCTGGAAACCTATCCCCTGCGCGGCCGCGCACTGCCGCCGCCGCCAGAACAGGGGCGCTTGTTCTAGAACCTATCCAATAATCCCCGTGAGCCGCGTGACGGGCCGAAATGCGCGGCTGCACGGCGCGCGCGCAGCCCGTAGTGTGCGCTACGGGCAAGCGGCGCAACACCGCAGCCGTGTATTTCGGCCGTAACCCTACGGGACCGGGCACTCTCCTGCGGCTGGCGCGCAGGCAGAGTGCGGCCTGGCTCGATAGCCACTGATTCATAAGGGGTTTTAGCCCCGCCCCGGGGCCGGAACGGGCGCAGTGTGTTACACTGCCCGCGCAATCCGCCAAAAAAGGCCGGTTTCTGACCGCCGGCGCATCGTACCGCTGCCCGACCGCTGTCTTCGACGATGGGCCGCTTTTGACTTCGATGGCCCGCTACGGGCCTGATTTTGCACAGGAAATCGTCATGGCCCTGAAACCGCACATCCTCGAAACCCGGCTGCGCGAAAAGCGCCAGCGCCAGTACCTCGCCGCCCCCGCCCTGGGCGAGAAATTCCCTTCGATCGAGGAAGTGGTGGTGGAATTGCGCTTCACCGATCCCGAAGGCCGCGTGAGCCCCTCGCCGCACAAGCGCATCTTCATCGGCGACATGCAGGCGCACTTCGAATTCCCCTGCCCGCTGCGCGAGTGCACCGGCGGCGGCTACAGCCTGAGCGACACGCTGATCGAGGCACTCTCGCGCCGCCGCCTGGAAACCAGCGGCACGCTCACCTGCGACGGCAAACGCGCGCGTGAGAAGGGCGCCGGCGCCTGCTGCGGGCTCGAGCTGCATTACCGCGCCACCGCGCGCAAGAAGTAGCGGCACTACCCTTAACGACGATACCGCTCAGATCTGCGAGTCCCGCTCGCGCTGCGTTTCCACCTGTGTTTCCGATTCCTTGAGTATCCAGGTGATGGCGAAGCCGGCGGTAGCGAAGCTGCGGTCCTTCACCAGCGGGCTGTCCTCGAAGGTAGCGCCGCTCAGGCTGTCCAGCCGCACGAAGCCGCCGATCCAGAATTTCGGGTAGCGCCTGCTGAGTGCGGCAATGGCCGCGCTGCCGGCATAGCCGCCGTGGGCCTCGTAGGCCGGCCGCTGCGCGGTCGCGAACTTCGGGTCCACGCCGTAGAAGTAGTCGTGGTACTCGCGGGTGCCGAAGATCGGCCCGGCCAGCAGCCCCAGCCGCCAGCCCTGCCAACCGAGCGGATCGGTGACGTCCAGGTTGAGGTTGGGATGCGCGATCCAGCCGATGTGATCGAGGCCGGTGGTGACGACAGCGCGCACCGGCAGGCGCAGGTCGAGCGCGTACTTGCGGGCCGTGTCGCGTGCGAGATGTATTTCGAGCGCCGGGCCGACCTCCACCGCCGGATCGAGGTCCGGCATGCCGCGGCGCGCGTCATTGTCGTCGCTGTCCACCGGGATCGAAGCGTTCAGGCTCACGTCCAGCTCGAGCCGGTCGGACTCGAACAGCCGGCCGCTGACGCGGTTGCGCTCCACGCGGAGGAAGTCGCCGCGATACACGAAATACGGCACCGGCAGCGCCAGGGTGCTGCGCTCGTCCGAGCCGCGGTAGTCGGGGAAGTCGAGCACGCCGATGCCGGCGCCGGCCTCCCACAAGGGTTTCTTTTCCCCCTGTGCCGGCAGGGCGACACACAGCGCCAGGAACAGCGCCGCCATGACGCGCTGGCGATCTGGGCGGGTAGCGGGTCTCATGGAGCCCGATTATGGGCCATCTCAAGCCCAGCACAGATGCCCCGCATTCTAGCCTGCGAGCGCGCTGCGGGCAGCGCCGGCGGGTTCCCGCCTGGCGCAGGATTCGCTACATTCGCGGGTAGCAATCGCAAGGAGGTGCAGCATGAGCACGACGAACAACGGCAACTGGCAGGCGCCGCTCTACTACATTCTGGCGGTCGCCGGCCTGGCGGGCACCTGGGCGCAGGCCGTGGGCTATCTGGACGCCGGCTTCCTCGGCGGCAACCTGCTGTTCTGGAAGGAGACCCTGGCCACCCCGGCCAGCACCTTCATCGTGGTGGACATCTTCGTACTGGGCGCCGCGGTCTTCGTGCTGATGTTCGCGGAAGGCCGGCGGCTGGGCATCGGTACGCCCTGGCTGTGGGGTTATTTCCTCGGCAGCATGCTGATCGGCATCAGCTGCTTCGTGCCGCTGTTCCTGGCGCACCGCCAGCGCGTGCTGCACACCCGGCATCCGGAGCAGAACACGGCGCCGACCGGCGCGGACCTGATCGCGGTCGGGCTGGCCGTGCTGCTGGCGCTGGGCATGGTCGGCTACAGCCTGATGAATATCCCGGCCTGAAGCGCCTCTGCCCTTTTGGGAGAGGCGCTTGCGCTAGCGTTTGTCGCGGATGACGCCGTCGTCAATCATCTGCTGGAAGTGCTCGACGATGGTGGTATCCACGGGCCGAAACGCCAGGCCCAGCTCCTTGCGCGTGTAACTGTTGTCGAACTTGAGCGGAAAGCCGACATTGGCCGAGACGAACCGGCGCGTGAGCCCGCTCATCGGCGCCACCAGCCACACCAGGAATTTGGGGATCTCGCGGCGCGGGAAGTGGTAGCGCCCGCCGAAGCGCTGGCGCAGCAATTGGCCCATGGCGAGCATGGAGATGCTGTCGCTGACGCAGATGTGGCGCCCGCTTGCGGCGGGCGTGAAGCCGGCCCGGATGTGCGCGATGGCCACGTCGCGCACGTCCACCACCCCGAACTCGAGTTTCGGCGCGCCCATCTTCAGCGTGCCGTCCACGAACTGCAGCATGGTGCTGAGGCTGGTGGAGTCGCTGGCGTTGGTCAGCGAAGGTCCGAGCACCAGGCCGGGGTTGATGACGACCAGGTCCCAGCGGCTCTGTGCCTTGGCCATCTCCCAGGCAAGCTTCTCGGCCGCGACCTTGGAGTAGTTGTAGGGCTGGTGGTCCAGGCTGCTGGTGGTGTTCCAGTAGTCCTCGGTGAACACGCCGTCCTGAGTCTGCCGGATGTCCTGCGCATCACCGTAGATGGCGACCACGCTGGAAGTCAGCACCACGCGCTTGACGCTCTCGTTGCGGTTGGCGGCCTCGAGCACGTTGCGCGTGCCCTGTACGGCCGGGTCCACCAGCTCCTTCTGTGCGTCCTTGATGCCCATGATCACGAACGGTGAGGCGG
>DATLYR010000119.1 GCA_035574475.1 Nevskiales bacterium
AAACCGATGACGCTCAACAGCCGCGACGCCGAGGACCTGGTCGCGCTGGCGAAGCGTGAGCAGCGCGTGCTCATGACCGGCCACCTGCTGCTGTTCCAGCCGGCGGTGCGCTGGATCAAGCAGTTCCTCGACAGCGGCAAGCTGGGCACGCTCTACAGCCTGCACCAGGAGCGCATGGACCTGGGCCGCGCGCAGCCGGTGGAGAACGTGCTGTGGGCGCTGGGCGTGCACGACCTGGCCGTGCTGCTGTACCTGGTCGGCGCCCATCCGCACCGCATCCGCGCCAGCGGGCACCACGTGCTGACGCCGGGCGTGGAGGACGACGTGTACGTGCACATGGAATTCCCCAGCGGCGTGCGCGCCAACCTGCACAATTCCTGGCTGTGGCCGGTCAAGCGCCGGCGCCTGGTGGTGGTCGGCTCGACCGGCATGCTGGTCTACAACGAGGTGCACCAGAAGGTGGTGCACTACCGCAAGCGCATCGGCGCGGACCTCAAGAACGTCGATGAAGGCTCCGAGCTGGTGTTCGAGGGCCACGGCCAGCCGCTGCGGCTCGAGCTGGAGCATTTCCTGGAGTGCATGCAAACCCGCGCCACGCCGCTGGCCAGCGGCGAAAGCGCGATCGAAGTCATCAAGGTGCTGGAGGCTGCCGCCGGCATGCTGGAGAACTGAGCGAATGAGCACCGACAAGAAACCGATCCCGATCCTGGACCTCAACAACGAAGTGGCGCTGCTGTGGGACGAGCTGAGCGGCGCCGTGCAGGGCGTGCTCAAGTCCGGCGCCTTCGTGCTCGGGCCCGAGGTGCAGAAATTCGAGGCCGAGGTGCAGCAGTACCTGGGCGTCAAGCACGCCATCGGCCTGAATTCCGGCACCGACGCGCTGATCATCGGCCTGCGCGCCATGGGCGTGCGGCCGGGCGACGAGGTCATCACCTCCAGCTTCAGCTTCTTCGCCACCGCCGAGGCGATCGAGCTGATCGGCGCCAAGGCGGTGTTCGTCGACATCGATCCGGCGACCTTCAACCTGGACGTGGCGCAGGTCGAGCGGAAGATCACGCCGAAGACGCGCGCCATCCTGCCCGTGCACCTGTACGGCCAGTCGGCGGACATGGACCCGCTGCTGGCGCTGGCCAAGGCGCACGACCTGAAAGTGCTGGAGGACGCCTGCCAGGCCTTCGGCTGCGAGTACAAGAACCGCAAGGTGAGCGGCATCGGCGACGCCGGCGCGCATTCCTTCTACCCGACCAAGAACCTCGGCGCCTACGGCGATGGCGGCATGATCACCACCAACGACGACGCCATCGCGCAGCAGGTGCGCATCCTGCGCGACCACGGCTCGCCGCGCAAATACCACCACGTCACCGTCGGCTACAACTCGCGCCTGGATTCGATCCAGGCGGCGATCCTGCGCGTCAAGCTCAAGCACATCGATGCCTGGAACGACGCGCGCCGCGCGATTGCGCGACATTACACGCAGCTGCTGCGCGATGTGCCGGGCGTGACACCGCCGGCCGAGGCCGGCTATTCGCGCCACGTCTACCACCAGTACACGATCCGCATCGCCGGCGGGAAGCGCGACGCCGTGCGCGAGGCGCTCACTGCCGACGGCATCGCCTCGATGATCTATTACCCCGAGGCCATGCACCAGGCGCCGTACTTCGCCGCGCGCGCGCAGGCGGAAGGCGCCGCCTGGGCGCAGCCGCAGTCGGAGCGCGCCTGCGCCGAGGTGCTGTCGCTCCCCATCGGTCCGCGCCTCACGCTGGCCGACGCCGAGCGCGTGGTCGCGGTCATCAAGGCAGCGTTGTTGCCGTAGGCGCCGGCCGGACCGGTCGCGCGCAGGCGCGCCCCTAGCATTGGGATAGGCTTCCGCTCGTAGGAGCCGGCCTGCCGGCGACGGGCCGTGTCCCGGCCCAGCGGTCGCAGCGGCCCGCAAACAATGCTAGCGTCAAAATACTGGTCAGCCACCGGGGGGATCATGGCCAGCGATCTGCGGTCCCTGCTCGACGCCCAACGCGCCGCCTTCCGCGCCGAAGGCGCGCCGGACCTGCGGGAGCGCCGGCGCCGCCTCGATGCCCTGCTGGAGGGCATCCTCGACCACGAGGCCGATTTCGTGCGCTGCGTGTCGGCGGACTTCGGCAACCGCGCGGCGCAGGAGACGCGGCTGCTGGAAATCTTCCCCACCGTGGACGAGATCCGCCACGCCCGCGGGCACCTCAAGGGCTGGATGAAGCCGCGCCGCGTGCCCGCCAACTGGCAGTTCGCCACCGGCCGTGCGCGCGTGCTGTACCAGCCGCTGGGCGTGGTCGGCGTCATCGGCGCCTGGAACTACCCGATCCTGCTGGTGCTCTCGCCGCTGGTGAATGCGCTCGCCGCCGGTAACCGCGCGCTGCTCAAGCCCTCCGAGCTGGCGCCGCAGACGGCCGAGCTGATCGCGAAACTCATCACCGAGCGCTTCCGGCCGGAGGAGGTCGCGGTGGTGAACGGCGGTGCGGACGTGTCAGCCGCGTTCGCCGCGCTGCCCTTCGATCACCTGATCTTCACCGGCTCCACCCGCGTGGGCAGGCTGGTGATGCGCGCCGCCAGCGAGAACCTCACGCCGGTGACGCTGGAGCTGGGCGGCAAGTCGCCGGCCATCGTGCACGCCGACTACCCGCTGGAGCGGGCCGCCGAGCGCATCCTCACCGGCAAGTTCTGGAACGCCGGCCAGACCTGCGTGGCGCCGGATTACGCGCTGGTGCCGGAGGACAAGCTCGATGCCTTCCTGGCGGCGGCTGCGCGCATCCTGCCGCAGCGCTACCCGCGGCTGGTGGACAACCCCGACTACACGCACATCGTCAACGGCCGGTTCTACGAGCGGCTGACGGGGATGATCGAGGCGGCGCGCGCGGCCGGCGCGCGCGTGCTGCAGAGCAATCCCGCGAACGAGGACTGCAACGCCGGCAACCGCGTGATCCCGCCGACCGTGATCGCCCACGCGCGCGAGGACCTGGCGATCCTGCAGGAGGAGATCTTCGGGCCGATCCTGCCGGTGGTGGGCTACCGCGGGCTCGACGACGCCCTGCGCTACGTCAATGACCGGCCACGGCCGCTGGCGCTGTATTACTTCGACCACGACGGCGCGCGCATCGAGCGCGTGCTGCGCGAGACCACCACGGGCGGCGTCACGATCAACGACTGTATCTTCCACCTGCCGCAGCACAACCTGCCGTTCGGTGGCGTCGGCCCGAGCGGCATGGGCGCCTACCACGGCTTCGACGGCTTCGCCGCCTTCTCCAAGAAAAAGGGCGTGTTCATTCAGGGCTTCGGCGGGCAGTTCCTGTTCCCGCGGTTTTTCTCGCCGCCCTACGGGCGCATCAGCGACCGACTGATCCGCTGGCTCATCGGCAGCCGCTAGGGGAACCTCTGATCCATTTCTTCGTCATTCCGGCGCAAGCCGGAATCCAGCGACTTTCAAGGCTCTGGACCCCGGCTTTCGCCGGGGTGACGAATTAATCAGAGTTTTCATGGGCTGGCCCGCCCGCCGTCGCGGGCTTAATATCGGGCCCTAACGAGCAGAACGACGGTTGCAGCGGGTGCGAGCATGAGCCAGGACTTCGATTACGTCATCGTCGGTGCCGGGTCCTCCGGCTGCGTGCTGGCCAACCGCCTGTCGGAAGATCCGGCCTGCCGCGTGTGCCTGCTCGAGGCGGGGCCGGAGGATCGCAATCCCTTCATCCACATGCCCTTCGGTGTGCTGTCCATCATCCGCAGCACGGTGCTGAACTGGGGCTTCTGGACCGAGCCGCAGCCCCGGCTCAACGGCCGCCGGCTGTACTGGCCGCGCGGGCGCATGCTCGGCGGCAGCAGCAGCCTCAACGCACAGGTCTACATCCGCGGCCACCACGGCGATTACGACGACTGGGAAAAGCTCGGCAACAAGGGCTGGGGCTGGAAGGACGTGCTGCCGCTGTTCAAGGCAGTCGAGGACAACGAACGCGGCGCCTCGGAGTTCCACGGCATCGGCGGGCCGCTGCGCGTGTCCGACTCGCGCTCGCGCAACGAGATCTGCGCCGCGCTGGTGGAGGCGGCGGTGGAATGCGGCTACCCGCGCAACGACGACTTCAACGGCGCCGCGCAGGATGGCTTCGGCTTCTACCAGGTCACGCAGAAGGACGGCCGCCGCTGGAGCAGCGCGGATGCCTTCCTCAAGCCGGTGCGCCACCGCGCCAACCTCACGGTGATTACCGAAGCCCGCGCCACGCGCATCCTGTTCGAGGGCAAGCGCGCGGTGGGTATGGTCTATCGCCGGCGCGGGCAGGAGCTGCAAGTGCGTGCCGGGCGCGAGGTGATCCTGGCCGGTGGCGCGGTCAACTCGCCGCAGCTGCTGCTGCTCTCGGGCATCGGCCCGCGCGAGGAGCTGGAGCGCCACGGCATCCCGGTGCGCCATGAATTGCCGGGCGTCGGCCGCAACCTGCTCGACCATCTCGACATCGCGCTGGTCAGCCGCAGCCCCAGCCGCAAGAGCTACGGACTGACCTGGACGCTGCTGCTGCGCCTGTTCAAGGGGCTGTACGACTACTTCGTGCGCAAGACCGGCATGCTGACCAGCAACGTGGCCGAGAGCGGCGGCTTCCTGCGCACGCGCCCCGAGCTGGAGCGGCCGGACGTGCAGCTGCATTTCCTGCCGGGCATGGTCAAAGAGCATGGCCAGAGCCTGGTGTTCGGCCACGGCTACACCTGCCATGTGTGCTGCCTGCGGCCCAAGAGCGCGGGCCGTATCGGCCTGAAGAGCGCCGACCCGCTGGCCGATCCGCTGATCGATCCCAATTACCTCGCCAGCGAGGAAGACCTCGACACCCTGGCCGCCGGCTTCGAGGCGGTGCGGCGCATCGTCGCCGCCAAGGCCTTCGAGCCTTACCGCGGCACGCCGCTGATCCCGCCCGAGCTGCCGGACACGCGCGAGGGCATCCGCGCCATGATCCGCCAGTACGCGGAAACGGTTTACCACCCGGTCGGCAGCTGCAAGATGGGCGTGGACGAGATGGCGGTGGTGGATCCGCAGCTGCGCGTGCACGGTCTGGAAGGACTGCGCGTCGCCGACGCCTCGATCATGCCCACGCTCATCGGCGGCAACACCAACGCGCCCTCGATCATGATCGGCGAAAAGGCCGCGCGCATGATCCTGGCCGCCGCCGCGGAAACCGCACCGGCTGCCGCGCGCGCGGCCTGATCTTGATGAAACGCTCGTTCCTTCTTCGCGCCAGCGGCGCGAAGTCGGGACATTACCCGTGTTCGATAGTATGAGAGGCAGACCTTGGCAAAGAGAAAGAACAACGCGCGTTCGGCCGAAGCCACCGGCCCCACCGTCGGCTACGAAGCTCAGCTCTGGCAGATGGCCGATACCCTGCGTGGCTCGATGGACGCCGCCGAGTACGAGATGAAGGCCTACCGATGAACCACAGCGAGATCGTCAGCTTCCTCTGGGGCGTTGCGGACCTGATCCGCGACACCTTCAAGCGCGGCAAGTACCAGGACGTCATCCTGCCACTCACGGTGCTGCGCCGCCTTGACTGCGTGCTGGCGGCGACGAAGGAAAAGGTGCTGCTGACCCAGGCCCGCTTCAAAGGCAAGCTCGAGAACCTCGATCCACAACTTCGCGCAGCTTCCGGCTTCGCCTTCTACAACACCTCTCGCTATGACTTCGACAAGCTGCTCGCCGACGCGCCGCACCTGGCGGCCAACCTGCGCAACTACATTGCCGGCTTCAGCCCCAACATGCGCGAGGTGCTGGAGCGGTTCGACTTCGACAATACGATCAGCAAGCTGGATGAAGCGGGTCTGCTGTTCCAGGTGCTGGAGCGCTTCAGGAAAGTGGACCTGCACCCGGACAGGATCGACAACCCGACCATGGGCACGATCTTCGAGGAGCTGATCCGCAAGTTCAACGAGGCGCTGAACGAAAACCCCGGCGAGCACTTCACACCGCGCGACGTGGTGCATCTCATGGTGGACCTGATGCTGGCCGGCGACGAGGACCGCATCCGGCGCAGGGGCGTCGTGTGCACGGTGTACGACCCCTGCTGCGGCTCCGGCGGCATGCTGATGATCGCTAAGGAGCACATCACCATCGGGCTGCGCAAGAACGGCAGCCTGCTTCGCCCCGCGATCAATCCGCACGCGGAGATCCACCTCTTCGGCCAGGAAGTGAACCCCGAGACCTGGGCCGTCTCGCGGTCCGACCTGTTCATGAAGGACCCGACAGGACGGGATGCGGACCGCATCGGCTACGGCAGCGTGCTCTCCAATGACCGCCACGCGGGCCTGTCCTTCGACTACCTGATCGCCAATCCGCCCTACGGCAAGGACTGGAAGCGCGACGAGGACGCCGTGCGCGCCGAGCACGAGCGCGGCGCCGCCGGCCGCTTCGCGCCCGGACTGCCGCGCATCAGCGACGGGCAGTTGCTGTTTCTGCTGCACATGCTCGCGCACGCAAAAGCGCCGAGGGAAGGCGGTTCACGCATCGCCATCATCATGAACGGCTCGCCGCTCTTCACCGGCGACGCCGGCAGCGGCGAAAGCGAAATCCGCCGTTACATCCTGGAACACGATCTGCTCGAAGCCCTGATCGCCCTGCCCGAGCAGCTCTTCTACAACACCGGCATCGCGACCTACGTCTGGGTGCTGACCAACCGCAAGGCGCCCGAGCGCAAGGGCAGGGTACAACTGATTGACGCCAGCGCGTTCTGGGTGCCGATGCGCAAGAGTCTTGGCGACAAGCGCCGCGAGATCCCGCCCGAGCGCGCCCAGGACATCGTCAAGCTCCTCCGCGACTTCCAGGACGGCGACACCCGCCGGATCACCAAGGACGGAAAGGAAGAAGAAGTGGTCGTGAGCCGCATCTTCCCGACCACCCACTTCGGCTTCCGCAAGATCACCGTGGAGCGGCCGCTCAAGCTCAACTTCCAGGCCTCGCCCGAGCGGATCGCGCGGCTCGAGGAGGAGAAGGGCTTCAAGGCACTGGCGCAGTCGAAGAAGAAGGGCGCCGCGGGAGCGAAGGAACAGGCAGAAGGACGCGCGCTGCAGGAAGCGATCCGCGCCCTGCTGCGCGGGCTGCCCGCCACGCTGTTCAAGGAGCGCGCCGCGTTCGAGCGCACGCTCGACGCCGCCGCGAAGAAGGCCGGCGTGAAACTCCCCGCGCCGGCCCGCAAGGCGATCCTCGCCGCGCTCGCCGAGCGCGACGAGACGGCGGCGATCTGCCGCGACGCCGAAGGCAACCCCGAGCCCGACCCGGAGCTTCGCGACACCGAAAGCGTGCCGCTTCCGCCCGGCGACGATCCCGCGGATGCCGAAGGCGTACCCGCGAGCGTGCGCGCCTTCTTCGAGCGCGAGGTCAAGCCCCACGTCCCGGACGCCTGGATCGACACAGCAAAACGCGATCCCAAAGACGGCCGGGTCGGCCTCGTCGGTTACGAGATCAACTTCAACCGCTACTTCTACCGGTACACCCCGCCGCGCCGGCTCGAGGAGATCGAGGCCGATATCCGCGCCATCGAGGCCGACATCGTTCGGATGCTGGCGGAGGTCACGGGCGGGAATGCGGGACCGTAGGTGCGGCAAAGCGTCGGCACTTTCCCACGAATGCCGACGTTTTGTGTTGTGGCAAGCCTGGTATTGACGTATATTGCCGGCATGGTTAACAAGAGTGCCGACAAAATCAGTCGCCGCGCCAACGTGAGCACCTCTCTCGGCCGGCTCCGGACGGCCGGCCTCTCGGGGTTCTTCCGCCCCGCGCAGCTCGACGCCGCCGGTCTGACCCGCGACCAGCTTCCGGCACTCCTGCGCTCGGGTGCCGTCGAGCGCGTCGGTCGCGGCCTCTACCGGATCGCGGAGGCCGAGCCCACCGAGCACTACTCCCTCGCCATGGCCTGCGCGCGCGTGCCGAACAGCATCGTCTGCCTGCTCTCGGCGCTGCGTGTCCACGGCATCGGCACCCAGGCGCCGGCGGAGGTCTGGCTCGCCATCCCGCACAAGGCCCGCGCACCGCGCCTGCGGGAACTGGGGCTGCGCATCGTCCGCTTCAGCGGCCCGGCCTGGAGCTTCGGCGTGCAGACCACCGATTTCGAGGGCGTGCCGGCGCGGATCACGTCACCTGCCCGCACGGTCGCCGACTGCTTCCGTTTCGAGCGCCTCGTCGGGCCCGAGACCGCGATGCAAGCGCTGCAGGATGCGCTCCGGCAGCGCAAGGTGACGGTGGCCGAGCTCGCGCGTGTGGCGGAGGTGCTGCCCTCGCGGCGCCTGCGCGCGGCGCTGGACGTGAGGTTGATATGAGCCCCGACGTCGCAGCGTCCGTTCGGGCCCGGCTGCTGCATCAGGCCCAAGCGAGCGGCGAGGAATTCGAGCGGACGCTCGTGCGCTTCGCTGCCGAGCGGTTTCTCTACCGCCTGGGCGCCTCGGCCGCCCGGGACCGCTGTCTGCTGAAAGGCGCAAGCCTGCTCTCGGTCTGGCTCGCCGACCCCTACCGCGCCACCCGGGACGTGGATGTCCTCGCCTCGGGCGCCGCGGATGACGGGGCCATTCGAGACCTCATCGCACAGATCTGCGACGTCTCCTGCCCCGAGGACGGTCTGCGCTTCGATCTCAACGATCTCACGATCGAGACGATCCGGCCGGAGGAGGAGTACTCCGGCAAGCGCGCCCGCTTTCGCGCGTGGCTCGGCAAGGCCCGCATTGCGGTGCAGGTGGATATCGGCGTCGGCGACGCCGTCGCCGTCGCGCCCGAGGAAGTCACCTATCCGGTGATGCTTGCCACGCTGCCGCCGCCACGGCTGCGCGCTTATCCGCGCGAGCAGACGATCGCCGAGAAGTTCGAGGCGATGGTCAAGCTCGACACCCTGAACAGCCGGATGAAGGACTTTCACGACGTCTGGGCGCTGGCCGGCGCGTTCGCGTTCGACGGCGAGACGCTGCAACGCGCGGTCGCCGCCTGCTTCGAGCGCCGCGCAACGCCCTGGACCGACGCAGCGCCGCGTGTGCTCACGACGGCCTTCTATCAGGTGCCGGCGCTGGACATGCGCTGGCGGAACTATGTGGCGGCCGGCGCGGTGCTGGTGCCGCCGCCCGCGCAGTTCGACCGGATCGGCGAACGGATCATCGCGTTTCTCGGCCCGGTGCGCGATGCCATCGTGGCAGCGCAGTTTCTGTCTGGCCATTGGCCCCCAGGCGGCCCGTGGTCTCATCAACAGCGGAGGGAGTCGCAATGAGTACGATGCTCCGCCCCTCGCGCGAAATCGACGGCAAAGGCCGCACCGTCCGTGAATTGCTCGCTGGCCGCAAGTACTCGATCGACTACTACCAGCGCGAGTACAAGTGGCAGCAGAAGCAGCTCGCGGAGCTGATCGACGACCTCGTGGCGAAGTTCCTCGAGAGCCACGAGCCCGGAAACGAGCGTAGCGCCGTGGCCGATTACGGCCACTACTTCCTCGGCTCGATCATCGTCAGCGACAAGGACGGGCAGAAGTTCATCATCGACGGCCAGCAGCGCCTCACCACGCTGACGCTGCTCCTGATCTTTCTGCACCACCGCCTCGACGACGCCGAGCAGAAGGGACAGATCGCGGACCTGATCTTCTCGCAGAAGTACGGCAAGCGCTCGTTCAACCTCGACATCCCCGAGCGCGCCGCCTGCATGGACGCGCTCTACAAAGGCGAGGAGTTCGCCGAGCCTGACCCGCCCGAGTCCATCGCCAACATCCTGGCTCGCTATGCGGAACTGGAGGACCTCTTCCCTGACGACCTCGGCGGCCCGGCGCTGCCTTACTTCGTTGACTGGCTGGTTGAGAACGTGCACCTGGTCGAGATCACTGCCTACTCGGACGAGGATGCCTACACGATCTTCGAGACGATGAACGATCGCGGGCTATCGCTCACGCCCGCGGACATGCTGAAGGGCTATCTGCTCGCGAACATCACCGACGCAGAAAAGCGCACGCGGGCGAGCCGGGTCTGGAAGGAGCGCTTGCAGGCCCTTGCCGAACTCGGCAAGGACGAGGACGCCGACGGCATCAAGTCGTGGCTGCGCAGCCAGTACGCCGAGAGCATCCGCGAGCGCAAGCGCGGCGCCGCGCCGCAGGACTTCGACCTGATCGGCACCGAGTTCCACCGCTGGGTGCGCGACCACGAGAAGGCACTCGGCCTCACCGCGAGCGCCGAGTTCGCACGCTTCATCGAGCGGGACTTCGCCTTCTACGCCCAGTGGTACGAGCGCCTGCGACGGGCGGCCGAGACGCTGACGCCCGGGCTCGAGTGTGTGCACTTCAACGCCCAGCACAACTTCACGCTGCAGTACCCGGTGCTGCTCGCGCCGCTGCGCGTCACGGACGACGAAGCAACAGCGCTGCGCAAGGTGCGCGTGGTGGCGGCCTACCTCGACATCCTGATCCACCGCCGCATCTGGAACTTTCGCGCGATCGACTACTCGACCATGCAGTACGCGATGTTCCTCGTGATGCGCGACGTGCGCGGCAAAAGCGCGCCCGAGCTCGCCGCAATGCTGAAGGACCGGCTCGACCCCGACACCGCACCCGATTTTGCCGCGAACGGCGCGTTTCGCCTGCACGGCATGAACGGCCGGCAGATCCACCGCCTGCTCGCGCGCATAACCGACTACGTCGAGACCCGTTCCGGCCAGGCCTCGCGCTACGCCGAGTACGCCCAGCGCGGGCGCAAGGGCTACGAGATCGAGCACGTCTGGGCCGACCATCCGGAGCGGCACCGGGACGAGTTCGGCCACCCGAGCGAGTTCCAGGAGTACCGCAACCGCATCGGCGGCCTGCTGCTCCTGCCCAAGAGCTTCAATGCGAGCTACGGCGATTTGCCCTACGCCGAGAAGCGCAAGCACTACGCGGGGCAGAACCTGCTCGCGAAGAGCCTCCACGAGAGCGCCTACGACCACAACCCCGGCTTCAAGCGGTTCATCGTGGAGAGCGGGGTGCCCTTCCGTGCGCACGCCGAGTTCCGCAAGGTCGACCTCGATGCGCGCCAGGCGCTCTACCAGCAGCTCGCGGAGCGGATCTGGAGTCCGGAGCGGCTGGTGCAGGAGGCGGTGTCGTGAGCGGGGCGAAGCCGACCTCGCGGGCCGCGGGCGCGGGGCGGTACAAGCCGTACCCGACCTACAGGGACTCCGGCGTCGAGTGGCTGGGGGAGATTCCGGCGCATTGGGAGGTGAAGCGACTAAAGTACGTCGCGCCGGCTCGCATCAGCAAGTTGGAGGTCAAGCCGGACGACGCCGTCTACGTAGGCCTCGAGCACGTTGAGTCATGGACCGGCCGGCTTCTGCTGGAGAATCAGCCTGAGACCGTGGACAGCGTAGTCGGGTCCTTCAAGGCCGGGGACGTGCTGTTTGGGAAGCTGCGTCCGTACCTTGCCAAGGTGGCGCGCGCAGACTTCGACGGTGTTTGTACAAGCGAGATCCTCCCGCTTCGGCCACTTGCCGGGTGTTCGCAGAGTTACCTGATGTACGAGTTGCTCAATGCCCCGTACATCCATTGGCTCGATTCGCTCACGTACGGCACGAAGATGCCTCGCGTCAGCCCACAGCAAGTCGCCGTCAGTTCCGTGGGGCTCCCCCCCAAACCCGAGCAACACGCCATCGCCGCGTTCCTCGACCGCGAGACGGCGCGGATCGATGCGCTGATGGTGAAGAAGGAGCGGCTGATCGAGCTGCTCCAGGAGCAGCGCACCGCCCTCATCACCCGCGCCGTCACCAAGGGTCTCGACCCGACCGTCCCCATGAAGGACTCCGGCGTCGAGTGGCTGGGGGAGATTCCGGCGCATTGGGAAGTGAAGAAATGGCGTTATTGCTGCCGTGTGACCGAAGGGCAGGTCGCGCCCGACGATGACCGATACCGCGAGAGGATCTTGATTGCGCCGAATCACATCGAGTCAGGAACTGGCCGGATCCTCTACACAGAGACGGCGGATGAGCAGGGCGCGATAAGTGGGAAATACTTGGTCGCTCCTGGCGACATCATTTACTCGAAGATTAGGCCCGCGCTGAACAAGGTTTGCATCGCTGACGGCCACTGGCTCTGCAGTGCAGACATGTATCCAGTCGCGATCACCGAGAAACGCCTGGAAGCGCAGTTCCTGCTCTACTTCATGCTGTCTGAGCCATTCGTCCGTCTGATGGTGGACGAGTCAATGCGTGTAGCAATGCCGAAGATCAATCGCGACAAGCTTTCGGCCTGTCCGCTGGTCATTCCCCCTGCTGCCGAGCAGTGCGCCATCGCCGCCTTCCTCGACCGGGAGACGGCGAAGCTCGACGCCCTCATCGCCAAGGTCCGCGACGCCATTGACCGCCTCAAGGAACTCCGCACCGCGCTCATCTCCGCCGCGGTGACGGGCAAGATTGACGTGCGGGAGGCGGCGGCATGAGCCCCGAGATCTCCGAGCGTGCCTTCGAGGCGGCGATCGAGTGCGCCTTGCTCGAATACGGCCCCGACGCCTGCGCAGGCTTTGCCTCGGCGGTGCGAGAGACCTCGCCGCCCTACGGCGAGCACTCGCCGGGCGGCTACCGCAAGCGCGAGCCCGAGGACTACGACCGCGCGCTGTGCCTGCTGCCGCGCGACGTGCTGGACTTCGTGCTCGCGACGCAGCCCAAGGAATGGCAAAAGCTCGCCCAGCACCACGGCGCGGCGGTGCGCGAGCAGTTCCTGAAGCGCCTGTCCGCCGAGATCGCGCGGCGCGGGGCGCTCGACGTGCTGCGCAATGGCCTCAAGGACTCGGGCTGCAAGTTCCGCCTTGCGTACTTTCGCCCTGCCAGCGGCCTCAACGAGGAGACCCGGCGGCTGTACGGCGCGAATCTGTTCGCCGTCGTCCGCCAACTGCGCTACAGCACCAAGCACGAGAACAGCCTCGACCTGGTGCTGTTCCTCAACGGCATCCCGATCTTCACTGCCGAGCTCAAGAACCCGCTCACCGGGCAAACCGTGGAGGACGCGATCCGCCAGTACAAGACCGACCGCGACCCGCGCGAGCCGCTGTTGGCCTACGGCCGGTGCCTGGCGCACTTCGCGGTGGATCCGGAGCTCGTCTATGTGACGACGCAGCTCGCCGGGGCGAGGACGCGCTTTCTGCCCTTCAACCAGGGCAGGTTCGGCGGCGCCGGCAACCCGCCCGTGCCGCCCACGCGGCAGGGCTACGCCACCGCCTACCTCTGGGAGGAGACCTGGGCGCGCGACAGCGTGCTCGACCTGGTGCGCCAGTTCATCCACGAGGTCGAGGAGGAGGACGACAAGGGCCGCAAGACCGGCCGGCGCTTCCTGATCTTCCCGCGCTACCACCAGATTGACTGCGTGCGGAGGCTCGTCGCCGACGCCCGCGCGCGCGGTCCGGGCCAGCGGTATCTCATCCAGCACTCGGCCGGCAGCGGCAAGAGCTTCACCATCGGCTGGCTCGCACATCAGCTCGCGACCCTGCACGATGCGGGCGACCGGCGCGTGTTCGACTCGATCGTGGTGATCACCGACCGCCGCGTGCTCGACCGCCAGCTCCAGACCACGATGCGCCAGTTCGAGCAGACGCTCGGCGTGGTCGAGAACATTGACACCACTTCGCGCCAGCTCAGGGAGGCGCTCGAGTCTGGCAAGACCATCATCGTCACCACGCTGCAGAAGTTCCCGGTGATCGCGAAGGAGATCGGCGAGCTGCCGGGCCGCCGCTTCGCCGTCATCGTGGACGAGGCGCACTCCTCGCAGTCGGGCGAGAGCACGAAGAGTCTCAAGGCCGTGCTGGCCTCGCGGTCGCTCGAGGAGGCGGAAGCCGAGGACGCCGGGGCCGCAACGCCCGAGGAGGAGCTCGAAAACACCGTGCTCGTGGAGATGGAGACGCGCGGGCGGCTGCCGAACGTCTCGACCTTCGCCTTCACCGCCACGCCCAAGCCCAAGACGCTGGAGCTCTTCGGCGTGCAGCGCGCCGACGGCAAGTTCGCACCCTTCCACCTTTACAGCATGCGCCAGGCGATCGAGGAGGGGTTCATCCTCGACGTGCTCCAGCACTACACCACGTACAAGGCCTACTGGCGGCTGCTCAAGAAGGTCGAGGACGACCCGCGCTACGACAAGCGCAAGGCCGAGTATCTGCTCAAATCCTTCGTCGAGCTGCACCCGCATGCGATCGGCGAGAAGGTCAGGATCTGCATCGAGCACTTCGCGGCGAAGGTGCAGAATCAAATCGGTGGCAAGGCCAAGGCGATGATCGTCACGCGCTCGCGCCTGCACGCGGTGCGCTACAAGCGCGCGGTGGACAAGTACCTGGCCGAGCGCGGCTACCCGTTCAAGGCACTGGTCGCCTTCTCGGGGACGGTCCAGGACGGCGGGCAGTCGTACACCGAGTCCGGCATGAACGGCTTGCCCGAGGCGCAGACGGCGAAGACCTTCGAACAGCCCGAGTACCGCCTGCTGATCGTCGCCAACAAGTTCCAGACCGGCTTCGACCAGCCGCTGCTGCACACGATGTACGTGGACAAGAAGCTTGGCGGCGTGAACGCGGTGCAGACGCTCTCGCGCCTGAACCGCACGCACCCGGAGAAGAAGGGCACGATGGTACTCGACTTCGCGAACGAGGCCGAGGAGATCCAGGCGGCCTTCGAGCCCTACTACGAGACGACGCTGCTGTCCGAGGCCACCGACCCGAACCTGCTCTACGAGCTGCAGACCCGCCTCGCCGCGTTCCCGGTGTACACCGATGCCGACGTGACCGCCTTCGCCAGGCTTTTCTTCGATCCGAAGACGACGCAGGACCGGCTGTATGCCGCGCTCGCGCCGGTGGTCGAGCGCTTCAAGGCGCTGTCGAAGGACGAGCAGCAAGACTTCTGCGGCCAGCTCACCGACTATGTGCGGTTGTATGCCTTTCTGGCCCAGGTGCTGACCTTTACGGACGCCGAGCTCGAGAAGCTGTACGTGTTCGCGCGCCATCTGCGGCGTCTGCTGCCGAGCGACCGGGCGCAACTGCCGGTCGAGGTACAGCAGAACATAGACATGGAGTCCTACCGCATCCAGCAGACCGGCAGCGGCAGGATCGGTCTCGAGCGCAAGAACGGCGTGCTCGACCCGGCCGGCAGCCGGTCGGGGCACGGCACCGCGCCCGAGGAGCTGGAGACGCTGTCGCGCATCATCGCGGAACTGAACGAACGCTTCGGGCTCAACCTCGGGCCCGAGCACCGCGTGACGCTCGGCCAGATGATGGAGAAGCTCGACGCGGACGCCGCGCTCGAGGCGGCGGCGCGCGTCAACACGCGCGAGAACGTGCGGCTCACCTTCGACCAGAAGGTCGAGCACGTGATCCAGGAGATCGTGGATTCCAACTTCGAGCTCTACAAGCGCATCACCGACGACCGCGCCTTCGGCGAGACGATCAAGAACCTGCTGTTCGACCAGTACCTGCGCGCGCATCGAAACGCCGAGGCGCTGATCGAGCGCGGCGAGTCCAAGACGCTCGAGTTCAAGTCCACGCTGCGCTGGAACCTGAAGGAGGACCGACAGGACGACAAGGGCGTGACGCATGCCGTGCTCAAGACGATCGCCGCGTTCCTCAACACCGAAGGCGGCGACCTCCTGATCGGCGTGGCCGACGACGGCGCAATCGTCGGCATCGAGCGCGACCGGCTCGACAGCGACGACAAGTTCATGCGGCATCTGGCGCAGGTGGTGCGCAACGGGCTCGGTGACCGCGCCGGAACCTGCATCGACCCGAAGACCCAGATCGTGCAGGGCAAGACGGTGTGCGTGGTGAGCTGCCAGCGCAGCCCGGAGCCGGTCTTCCTCAAGTGGAAGGGGCTGGAGGCGTCCCCGGAGGGCGACTTTTTCGTGCGCAGCGGCCCGGGCACGGTGAAGCTGCCTCCCGACAGCGCGCGGGAATACATCCGCACGCGATTCGGCGGCCCTTAGTGTGGCGTCCCGTCAATATCTTTGTCACTCCGGACAAGCCCGCTTCGAGCCGCTGGCGTTCGGCCCTGCTCGGACGCAGGGCATGCGCTAAGCAGTTCTGCCGGCCAGCTGTTGCAGCAGCGCGTCGGTGGCCGCATCGGCGGGGAAGAAGGTTTCCAGCCGCAACTCGTCCACCGTGATGTCCTGCGGTGTGCCGAACATCGCGATCATGGTGAACAGGCTGGCGCGCAGCCCGTCCTTCGCCAGTTCCATCGGCAGGATCGGCGTCAGCGGCTGTTCCCAGTCCGCCAAGCGCCACTGGTCGGGGATGCCGGGATAGGACAGCAGTTCCTCGAGCAGGGCGTTCAGGCCATGCGGGCCGGACAGCATCGCCGCCTCGCGCCGCAGGCGGTTGAGCATGGACGGGCCGAGCTGCGCCCAGTTGGCGATGTAGGGGCGCAGGCCTTCGGGATGGAAGGTCAGGCGCATCACGTTCGGGCGCCCGTCCGGGCAGGTGCGTGGCCAGATCACGGCCGGGTCTCCGAGCAGGCCGAAGAAACGCAGCGAGGCGTTGTTCTGCAGCACCAGGTTCCAGTCGCGGTCTACTACCACGGCCGGGTAGGGCTCGTGATGCTGCAGGGTCAGCTCCAGCGCGCGCCGCACCGGCGCCATCTCCGCCACCTGCAGCGAGCGCTCGCGGTACAGCGGTGCGAAACCGGCCGCGGCCAGGAGTGCATTGCGCTCGCGCAGCGGCACGTCCAGCGTCTCGCACAGGCCCAGCACCATCTCGCGGCTCGGGCGCGAGCGCCCGGATTCGAGAAAGCTCAGGTGG
>DATLYR010000120.1 GCA_035574475.1 Nevskiales bacterium
CCAACCCGCCGCGCGAGCTGCGCTGGACCCGCAGCGCCCTGCGGCGCATGCCGGCGCTGGACGGCGGTTTCGCGCGCGCCGTCACGGATCCGGTCACCGAGGCCCTGGTCTGCGCCGCGGGCCGGCCGCGCCAGCTGCCCCCCGTCCTGCGCCAGGCGCGCCAGCGGCTGGTGGAGCAGGCGCTGACCGAGGGCCCGCAGGCTCTCAACGAAGCCCAACGCAACCTGTTGCTGAGCGACCCGGATCTGCTGAGCGCGCTGCACGAACGGCTCTGGCAGGTGCCGGCCGCGGCGCCGGCCTGGCCCAGGCCGTAACCACACCGTCATCCGGCCTTCATCGACGCTCCATTTCCGGCCCCTAGTCTCTTGCGCCAAACGAGCGTGCAAGAGGACGGAAAGCCATGAGCGCAGTCGTTGCAAACATCACCCGTTCGGCCCCCGCGGCCAGCCGTTTCCGGGTCGGTCTGGCCTACACCCCGGAGGAAGTGCTGGAAACCCAGCGCCTGCGCTACCGCGTATTCGCCGAGGAAATGGGCGCACAGATCCGGGACGGTGGCCAGCGCATCGACCGGGACTGGCTGGACCACTTCTGCCACCATCTGCTGGTCCGCGACACCGAGACCGGGGAGGTGGTCGCTTCCACGCGGCTGCTCACCGACGCCCAGGCGCAGGCCGCCGGCGGTTTCTATTCGGCGCAGGAATTCGACCTGCGCAACATCCTGGCGCTGCCGGGCCGCAAGCTGGAGGTCGGCCGCACCTGCGTGCACCCGGATTATCGCAATGGCGCAGTCATCGCCCTGCTGTGGGCCGGCCTGGCCGAGTTCGTGCGCGAACGCGGCTTCGCCTGGCTGTTCGGCTGCGCCAGCATCGAGCTGAGCGATGGCGGCGCACGGGCCCATGCCATCGCCCGCCTGCTGACGGAGAAACACCTGGCGCCGATCGAGGCGCGCGCCGAGCCCCGTATCAGACTGCCGCGCACCGTGCCGCCGCTGCCGTGCGTCCGCGGGACAGGCGCGCGCGAGATTTCCCGCTCGGCCAATGCGGACGCTGCGGCTGCTCCCGCGCCCACGCTTTGCGGCACCGTGTCGCAGCCGTCCCCCCGGCTGCCGCCCTTGCTCAAGGCCTATCTGAGCCTGGGCGCCAAAGTCTGCGGCCCGCCCTACTGGGACGCTCAGTTCGGCACCGCTGATATACTGGTGCTGGTCCAGGTCGAGGATCTCTCGCCCCGTTATGCCCGGCACTTCATCCAGCGGAGCAGCGCGCCGATCACTGTCCGCGCGGGTGAGAATCGCGTATAGGTCCTGCTGCGTCGCCGCACTGCTCTTGGCTGCCGTACTGTTGCGCCCGCTGCTGGCGCCCCTGGCGCTGCTGGGCGTGCCGCGCTGGTGGCCGGCGGCGGTCTGGTTCCGGCTGTTTCTGCCCGCCATCGGCGTACACGTGCTGGAGCGCGGTCGGCTGGCGGCGCGGCCGGCCTTGCTGGCCGCCAATCATGTGTCCTGGCTGGACATCGCTGCACTCGGCACGCGCCTCGGCGGCGGCTTCGTATCCAAGGCCGAGGTGGCGACATGGCCCCTGATCGGCTGGTTCGCCACCGGCACCGGCACCGTCTACCTCAGCCGCGGCGCACACCAGACGCAACACACCCATGCCGCGCTGCGCCAGCGCCTGCGCAACGGCTATTCGATAGCCGTTTTCCCGGAGGGCACCACGACCGCGCACCGCCTGCCGCACCTGTTCCACAGCCGGCTGTTCGCCGCCGCCATCGACGACGGCGTCCCGGTACAGCCGGTGGCCATCCATTATCCGCCGCCGCGCGACGACGACCGGCATGAGCAGCATCCGGTCGCACCCTACATCGATGCGGTGAGCTTCCTCGAGCATCTGCTGGGCGTAATGGCCAACCCCCGGCTCACGGTCGAGATCACCTATTGCCAACCGATCCCCGCCGCAGGCCGGGACCGGCGGCGCCTGGCGGAGGAAACGCGCGAGGCCATTTGCGCCGCCCTCGGCGCCCCGGGCCATGCCGGCCGGCATGCGCTGCCGCCCGGCCGCGAACGGCGGGCACGGGCGCGCACAGGGTAAACTTGAGCGCCACCCCCAGCCGGTCTGCTGCGATGTCCGACTCCATCCTGGCGCCCAAGTCCGCTCCGACCGCGAAACAGCGCGGCGCGGAGAAGCTGGCGCGTATCCCGATCAAGATCGAGCCGACGCTCGCGCCGCTGAAAAAACCCGACTGGATCCGCGCCAGGCTGCCGCTGTCGCCCGAGGTGACGCGCATCAAGCAGGCACTGCGCGCCAACGGCCTGCACACCGTCTGCGAAGAGGCGTCCTGTCCCAACCTCGGCGAGTGCTTCGGCAAGGGTACCGCCACCTTCATGATCATGGGCGACATCTGCACGCGGCGCTGCCCGTTCTGCGACGTCGCGCACGGCCGCCCCCACCCGCTCGACGCCGAGGAGCCGGTCAGGCTCGCGCGCACCATCCGCGACATGCGGCTGCGCTACGTGGTCATCACCTCGGTGGACCGCGACGACCTGCGCGACGGCGGCGCCGCGCACTTCGCCGCCTGTATCCGCGAGACGCGCGCGCATAACCCGGGCATCCGCATCGAGGTGCTGGTGCCGGACTTCCGCGGGCGCATGGACCCGGCGCTGGCGATCTTCCGGGACACCCCACCGGACGTGTTCAACCATAACCTCGAGACCGTGCCGCGGCTGTACCTCAAGGCACGGCCGGGCTCGGACTACGACTGGTCACTGGACCTGCTCGAGCGCTTCAAGACCCTGCACCCCGAGGTGCCGACCAAGTCCGGACTGATGCTGGGGCTGGGCGAGGAACTCGGGGAAATCGAGCAGGTGATGCGCGACCTGCGCGCGCACGGTGTGGACATGCTCACGCTGGGCCAGTACCTGCAGCCGAGTCGCCATCACCTGCCGGTGGCGCGTTACGTGCATCCCGACGAATTCGAGCGCCTGCGCGTGCTGGGCGAGGCCATGGGTTTCCGGCACGTGGCCAGCGGGCCGATGGTGCGCTCGTCCTATCACGCCGACCGGCAGGCCCACGAGGCGGGCTGCGGAGCGGACGCCGCCTGAGGACCGCCGCTGCGCTTTCAGTCGCCGTCGAAATCCGGCGGCGGGGTATCGCTGATCACCAGCTCGACGCGTGCACCGGCGCCCCCGGCGCTGCCATAGCCCACGGCCGTGACCCGCGACAATTCGAGTCCGCGCTCGAGCAGCGCCTGCTGCACCGCGCGTGCGCGCTGTTGCGACAGTTTCTGGGCAGCCGCGCCGTCGCTGTAGCCTTCGCAGGCCAGGCTCGTGGCCGGGTGGGCCACCAGATATTGCAGAACGGCGTCCAGCAGCGTGTCGCTATTGATCAGCCGTGCCTGGCCCGGCTCGAAGTGCTGTTCACCCAGCGTCAGCACCAGACCGCGTGTCTCGCGCCGCGGCTGCAGCGCACGCAGCGCCAACGGCACTGCGGGCGGCGTCGCCTCGCTCTCGGCCACGGCGGCCTCCGGCCGCCGTGGCGGTGCCGTGGACTGCAGCGCCTCCAGCTCGCGCCGGGCGTCGAGGCCGCGTGCCTTCATGACCGCCAGCGCGGTGCGCTGACGCGCCATGTAGTTGAGGTGACGCATCTGCAGCCATTCCTCGTCATCGGTGTCCAGGCGGCCTTTCTCTTCGTTCCAGATCATCACTGCCTGGTCGAGCGCGGCACGTGCGCGCGCCAGGTCGTCCTGGAAATGCTGACTCACGGTGGGGTCCCGGGCCGCCTGCTCGATCAGCGCGCGGCTGCGCTCGAGCTCGGGGTTGGGCGGTATCTCGCGCCGCCGCTGCAGCAGTGCGGTGCGCTCGGGCGGTGGGCGTGCGGCGGCAGGCGCCGACGACGCCTGCGGTGCCTCCTCGCGCTGGTCCGCCCCCCACAGCACACAGCCGCCCAGCAGAAGCGCCGGCAGGCAGGCGAGAACGCCGCGCATCAGCGGCGCACCTCGGCCGGCGGCGCGGCCGGCGCCGGCACGTTCAACCGCTCTGCGGGCGGCAGGCCGCGGCTGGCCCGCAACCCGTCCAGGCGCGCCTCCTCGGCCTGTGTGCGCAGGCTGACCTGCAGCAGCTCGGCATCCAGCTCGGCCTCGTCGGCCAGCTGCCGTGCGAGTACGGCCTCGTCATCCTCCGGATCGTCGGCCTCCTCCTCCACCTGCCGGTGGTAGGCGGACCAGGCGGCATTGATCTTTTCCTGCACTATCAGTACGGCACCGGGCTGCATCGCTGCGGCGCCGTCCAGCTCGGCCTGGCGCAGCAGCTTCTGCGCGCGCAACAACGCCGGCTGCGGCAGGATCAACGTCTCCTCGGCCTGCGCAGGCGCCAGCACGCCGGCCAGCACGGCACACAGGACAAGACGACGGAACGGAAATCTGGGCTTCACGAACCAGGCTGCCGGTGAGAATCTGCACACAAGATAGCCGGAAGCCTCGGTTCCGACCAGCCCGCAGCGAGCCGGCTCAGCAGCCCAGCTCGGCTTCCAGTTGCGCCAGGCGCTCGGGAGTGCCGACGTCGCACCAGCGACCCTCATAGCGTTCACCGCTGACGCGTCCTTCGCGCATGGCCGCACGCAACAGCGGCGCCAGCGGAAAGGCGCCGTCCTGGGTGCCGGCGAACAGGCCGGCACGGTACAGCCCGATACCGCTGAAGGTCAGCTTCGGCCCACCCTCGCCGTGCAGCAGCCCGTCCATCAGGCCGAAGTCGCCGTCCGGGCGGTGCGGGGGGTTCGGCACCATCACCAGGTGCGCCAGCCGGTCCGCCGGCAGGGCCTGCCCGCGATGCAGCAACTGCGTGAACGGATAGTCGGTATGGATGTCGCCATTGATGACGGCGAAGGGACCCCCGCCCAGCAACGGCAGCGCGCGTCGGATGCCGCCGCCGGTCTCCAGCGCGGTCGGGCCTTCGTCCGAGAAATGCAGCGCCAGGCCGTAGTCGCGCCGCCGGCAGTGCTCGACGACCTGTACCCCGCGATAGGCGATGTTGATGACCACGTCGCGGAAGCCGGCACGCGCCAGCGCCTCCAGGTGATAGTCGAGCAGTGCGCGTCCGCACACCGGCAGCAATGGCTTGGGTAGCCGGTCGGTCAGCGGGCGCATCCGCTCGCCGCGCCCGGCGGCAAGAATCATGGCTTTCATATCGCCATGCCCTGGCGCAGAGCGTGGGCCTCGATATCGTCGAACAGACGCGCCAGCGGCTTGAGGTCGGCATGACGCGCCGCGACCTCGCGCACGTAGCCGAAGAAGCGTGGTGTGTCTTTCAGATAGCCCGGTTTGCCGTCGCGGTAGTTGATGCGCGCAAAGATACCCAGCACCTTGAGGTGCCGCTGGACGCCCATCCACTCGAAGTCGGCCCAGAAGGATCCGAAGTCGTCGCTGACCGGCAGGCGTGCTGTGCGGGCGGCCTGCCAGTAGCCGCGGGCCCAGTCGCGGACCCGCTGCGCCGGCCAGCTCAGGAAAGCATCCTTGAACAGCGATACCACGTCGTAGCTGATCGGTCCGTGCACCGCGTCCTGGAAGTCGAGCACGCCCGGATTGGGCGTCGAGATCATCAGGTTGCGCGGCATGAAGTCGCGGTGCACGTAGACCCTGGGCTGCGCCAGCGCACGCCGCACCAGCAGACTCTCGGCAGCCGTCAGCGCCTCACGCTGTGCGGGGGACAGATCCATGCCGAGGTGGCGACCCAGATACCACTCGGGGAATAGCGCCAGCTCGCGGCGCAGCAGCGCCTCATCATAGGGCGGCAGCTCACCGGCACGCGTGGCCTGTTGCCAGCGGATCAGGGCAGCGATCGCATCTGCGAACAACGCGTCGGCATTGGCGTCGTTCATGGCCTGCAAGTAAGTCTGTGTGCCAAGGTCGGACAGCAGCAGGAAACCCTGCGACCGGTCCTGCGCGAGGATCTCGGGCACGTGCAGACCCGCCGCATGCATCAGGGCGGCCACGTGCAGGAACGGACCGCAGTCCTCGCGCGCCGGCGGCGCATCCATCACGATCGCGGTCCCGCCGGCATGCCGCAGCCGGAAGTAACGGCGGAAGCTGGCGTCGCTGGACGCCGGCTCCAGCTCGAATTCGGTGTAGCGCGCGAGCGCCGCCAGCCAGCGGCGCAGCGCCGCCAGCCGCGCGTCGTCGGCGTCCGTCACGGCTGCCGCAATGGAATCCGGAGTACTCAATGCCGTCGTCCTCGCTCGTGTGCGGGCGGTGCTGCGGTCCGATTGCGGAAAACCCGCGGCTACTCGCATAATCAGCGCACCGCCCGGCCCCTCATGAACCTGCCGGGCACATAAGCAGTGCATGATAACGACATCAAGCCCTAACGCGCAGCCGGCCGGGTGCGCGCAACTGCAGTCCGCGCCGTGAAGGCGGCGTCCTGCGGCCGCGTCCTGCTCGCCGGCATCCTGCTGGCCGCGTCCGTTTCCGGGATGGCGGCCCCGGTCTGTCCGACACAGCCGCCGGTCGTGGAGCCCGGCGACCCGGCGCAGCCGCCGGGGGCCGCGCCGCGCATCACCGCCGACAGCATCGAACTGCTCGACCAGGGCGTTTCCACGCTGAAGGGCGACGTGCGCCTGGAGCACAACGGGCGCGTGCTGGAAGCCGACAGCCTGTTCTACGACCGCCAGCGCAACGACATCGACGTCAGCGGGCCGGTGCGCGTACAGGATGGCGACCTCGGTATGGTGGCGCGTACCGGCCAGGTGGACCTGGACTCCGGCGAAGGCGAATTCGGCGATGCCGAGTTCAGTCTCACCGACGGTCGCGGTCGCGGCGGGGCACGGCGCCTGCGCAACCCACGCAATGGCGTGATGGAACTGGAAGGCGTCAGTTACACGACCTGCAACCCTGGCGACGACGACTGGCTGCTGAGCGCCGATCGCCTGCGCATCAACCAGAACACCGGCATCGGCACGGCGCGCAACACGGTGATCCGCTTCAAGGGCGTGCCGATCTTCTACTCCCCTTACTTCAGCTTCCCGACCGGCAACGAGCGCAAGAGCGGTTTCCTCGTGCCGAGCATCGGCAGCTCCGAAGAGACCGGGCTGGACATCGCCGCGCCCTACTATTTCAACCTGGCGCCCAACGTGGACGCCACGCTCACGCCGCGGCTCATGACCCGGCGCGGCCTGCAGATGATCGGCGATTTCCGCTACCTGACCCGCGGCAGCGAGGGCGAACTGGCGGCCGAGTATCTGCCCAGCGACGACGAGGAGGGCGGCGATACCCGGCACTACACGCTGTGGCGACATCGCGCCCTGCTCAGCCGCAACTGGGCGCTGCACGTGGACTACGCCAACGTCAGCGACGAGGAATACTTCGAGGATCTCGACAACACCATCGGCAGCTCGGCGCGCAACTACCTCAACCGCAACGCACGTCTGCACTACCAGACCGCCGGCGGCTGGCTGACCTTCCGCGGCCTGATGCAGGACTTCCAGAGCCTGGACCGTACCCTGTTCAGCGGCAACGAGCCGCATGCCCTGCAACCGCAGCTGCAGCTGGATCTGCGCAGCCCCGAGACCTGGCCGGTGCAGCCCGGCATCAGCACCGAATTCGTCCGCTTCGTGCACAGCGTCGGCGAGGAAGGCAGCCGCATCGACGTGCGTCCGAGCCTGGCCCTGAGCCTGGACTACCTGGCCTGGTATCTCAAGAGCGAGGCCGCCTACCGTTACACCCGCTACGACCTCGACAACCGGCTGCCCGGGCTGGACGAGAGCCTGACGCGCAGCGTGCCCAGCCTGACGCTCGACACCGGCCTGCGCTTCGAGCGTTACACCCGACGCGGCCAGATCCAGACCCTGGAACCCCGCCTGTTCTACGTGCGCGTACCGTTCCGGGACCAGACCGACTTTCCGGATTTCGACACCGGCGAACCCGACTTCGAGTTCGGCCAGTTGTTCGTCGAGAACCGCTATAGCGGCATCGACCGCATCGCCGACGCCGACCAGGCCACATTGGCGCTCACTTCGCAGCTGATCGACCCGGCCAGCGGCAGGGTTGGCGTCAAGGCCGGAATTGGCCAGATCTACCGCTTCGACGAGACCGACGTGCTGGTGCCGGGCACGGTGCCCACCGACCTCGACCGCTCGGACGTGGTGGCGGCGACCGAGATCGCCTGGGCGCGCGACCTGAGCACGACCCTGTCGCTGCAGTACGATCCCGACGACAGCCGCTTCGACCGCGGCAGCCTGCGCATGCAGTACCGTCCCGACCGCGGCACGGTGCTCAACGCCGGTTACCGCTTCCGCCGCGACCTGCTGGAACAGACCGACCTGTCCTTCCTGTGGCCGCTGAGCCCGCGCTGGCGCGCGCTCGGCCGCTGGAACTATTCGCTGCGCGACGACCAGGAGGTGGAAACTCTGGCCGGCCTGGAGTATCAAAGCTGCTGTTGGGCGCTGCGCATGGCTTACCGCCGCTACATCTCGGACACCGCCGGTAACTACAACGATGGTATCTACCTGCAGCTGGAGCTCACCGGGCTGGCCCGCCTGGGCGACAACTTCCAGAGCCTGCTCGAGCGCGACGTGCGCGGTTACGTGGCTGATTGAAAGATTACGAGTGATCCCGATGAATCCGAGACTGCGGACGCTACTGCTGGCGCTGCTCCTGGCCGGCGCGCCGCCGGCACCCGTGCGCGCGGCCAGCCTGGACGGCATCGTGGTGGTCGTGGACGAGGAAGTGGTGCTCGCCAGCGAGCTGAGCGAGGCCATGCGTCAGGTCGAGCTGCAACTGCGCAGCCAGGGGCGTCCGCTGCCGCCGCGCGACGTGCTGCAGCGCCAGGTGCTCGAACGCCTCATCCTGCAGCGCCTGCAGGTGCAGCGCGCGAAGAATGCCGGCCTGCAGGTCAGCGAGGACGAGCTGCGTCAGGCCCTGACCGGCATCGCCGCGCGCAACCAGATGAGCGTCAACGAGTTCGCCGAGGCCGCGGCGCGCGAGGGTATCGACTTCGGCCAGTTCCGCGAGCAGCTTCGCACCGATCTTCTGATCAGCAAACTGCGCCAGCGCGAAGTGGAAAGCCGCGTCGTGGTCAGTGAGCAGGACGTCGATTTATTCCTGCAGAGCCAGGCCGGCCAGCAGGAGGGCAAGGAGTACCGCCTCAGCCATATCCTGGTCGCCGTGAAGGAAGGCGCCAGCGATGAGGAGCGCAGCGCCGTGCGCCGACAGGCCGAAGAAGTGCTGGCGCGCGCGCGCGCCGGAGAGGACTTCGCCCAGCTGGCGGCACGCTACTCCAACGACCAGCTGGCGCTATCCGGCGGCGATCTGGGCTGGCGCGACGCCGCCGCCCTGCCCAGCCTGTTCGCCAACGTGGTGCCCTCCCTGAAACCCGGCGAGGTCAGCCCGCTGCTCAGCAGCCCGAGCGGCTTCCATATCGTGCGCCTGAACGAAACCCGCCCCGCCGGCGGGGCGCAGATGGTGGACGAGACCCATGCGCGCCACATCCTGCTCACGCCGAACGCGGTGCGCAACGACGTCGCGACCCGGGCCGCGGCCGAAAACCTGCGGCGCGAGCTGGACGCAGGTGCCGACTTCGCCGCGCTGGCACGCAAGCATTCCAACGACCCCGGCAGCGCCAACCGGGGCGGGGACCTCGGCTGGCAACCCAAGGGCAGCTTCACGCGCGAGTTCGAGTCCCAGCTCGAGACGATGCAGCCCGGCGAGATCCGCGGCCCTTTCCCTACCCAATTCGGCTGGCACATCGTGCAGCTGATCGAGCGCCGCACGCGCGACGACAGCGAGGGTCGCAAGCGCGACCGTGCGCGCGCCGCCATCTTCCAGCGCAAGGTCGGCGAGGAATACGACCTGTGGCTGCGCCGCCTGCGCGACGAGGCCTACGTCGAGTACCGCCTCGCCCCGTCCGCCGGCGGCTGACGCCGTCCGCCCAGCCGGCGGCCGCATGCACGACCCCTTCCTGCCGCGCCTCGCCCTGACCCCGGGGGAGCCCGCGGGCATCGGGCCGGACCTGTGCGTGATGCTGGCCCAGGCCGCATGGCCTGCCGAGCTGGTGGCGGTCGCCGATCCCGGCCTGCTGCGCGAGCGCGCCCGGCAACTGAAGCTGCCGCTCGAAGTGACCGAGTTCGATCCCGCGCAACCGCGGCAGGCGCACCGGCCCGGCCGGCTGCCGGTGCAGCCGGTGCCGATGGCCGCGCCAGTGACCGCCGGACGCCTGGACCCGCGCAACGCGCCTTACGTGATCGCCACGCTGGATACCGCGCTCGCCCTGTGCCTGAACCGCGTCTGCGACGCACTGGTCACCGGCCCCGCGCACAAGGGAGTGATCAACGAGGCCGGGATCGCCTTCACCGGCCACACCGAATACCTGGCGCAGCACACGGCGACGCCCGAGCCGGTGATGCTGCTGTACGCGCCGGGCCTGCGCGTGGCGCTCGCCACCACCCACCTGCCGCTGCGCGAGGTGGCCGCGGCGCTCAGCCAGGACAAGTTGTCGCGGGTGCTGCGCGTACTGGCGGCGGGGCTGCGCGAGCGCTTCGGGCTGTCCCGCCCGCGCATCCTGGTCGCCGGCCTCAACCCGCATGCCGGCGAAGGCGGCCACCTCGGGCGCGAGGAAATCGAGGTCATCGAGCCGGTGCTGACGCGGCTGCGCGCCGCAGGGCTGGACCTGCACGGCCCGCTGCCGGCCGACACCCTCTTCACGCCGCCACAGCTGCGCGGCGCGGACGCGGTGCTGGCCATGTACCACGACCAGGGCCTGCCGGTGCTCAAGCACATGGGCTTCGGGCGTATCGTGAACCTCACCCTGGGCCTGCCCATCCTGCGCACCTCGGTGGACCACGGCACGGCGCTGGAGCTGGCCGGCAGCGGCCGCGCCGATCCCGCCAGCCTGCGCTGCGCCCTCGATGCCGCAATCGAATTGTGCGCGCGCCAGCGTGCGGGCTAGCCGCTTGCAGCACCATATCCCGCGCAAGCGCTTCGGCCAGCACTTCCTGCACGATCCCGGCGTGATCCACCGGATCCTGGCGGCGCTGGCACCGCAGCCCGGGCAGACGCTGGTCGAGATCGGCCCGGGGCTGGGCGCGCTCACCGTCCCGCTGCTGCAGCAGGCCGGCGAGCTGCACGTGGTCGAGCTCGACCGCGACGTGATTCCGCGTCTTGAAGCTGCCTGCGCCGGACACGGCCGCCTGATCGTGCATGCCGCCGATGCGCTGCGCTTCGATTTCCGCGCGCTCGCGCCGCCCGGCGGCCGGCTGCGCCTGGTCGGCAACCTGCCCTACAACATCTCCACGCCGCTGCTGTTCCACCTGCTGGCGCAGGCCGACGCCATCGCCGACATGCTGTTCATGCTGCAGAAGGAAGTGGTCGAGCGCATGGTGGCTCAGCCCGGCGAGCCCGCCTACGGCCGGCTGTCGGTCAGCCTCGCGGCGCAGGCCGCGGTCGAGGCGCTGTTCACGGTCGGGCGCGGCGCCTTCCGCCCGCCACCCAAAATCGAATCGGCGGTGGTGCGCGTGGTGCCGCGGCCGCC
>DATLYR010000121.1 GCA_035574475.1 Nevskiales bacterium
ATGGCCGGCTACATCGCGCCGCTCGAGCAGATCCGCACCGATCCAGCGCGCCTCGAAGGCTTCACCGCGCCGCTGTTCGAGATTCTCGGCACCGGCTGGCTGTCCTACCCGGAAGGCGCGCCCGGCTACGTCGCGCCGGAGGACAAGAACCCGCTGCAGGAAGCGGCCGACGACTATCTGATTTTCACGCCGGGCGCGCGCCCGCGCGGCGCCTGCCAGTGGCAGGGCGGCCGGCCCGGCGACGCGACCGGCTACCTGACGCCGCCGCTGCACGGGGTGTGGGCGACCGCGCCTTACCTGCACAACGGCTCGGTGCCGGACGTCTGGTCCCTGCTCAAGCCCTCCGAGCGGCCCGCGCTGTGGCGTCGCAAGCTCAACGACGGCGTCGGCGCCGAGCGCGGCTTCGACACGCGCTGGCAGGCCTACGACGAAGCGCGGATGGGCTGGAAGCACGATGTGCTGACCTGCGGCGCGGGCGCCAACGGCATCCCCTACTACCACTGCCAGCCGACGGGTGCGCCCAGCCTGTTCGGCCAATTGGCAGAGCAGCTGTTCGGCTTCTTCGGTACGCAGAACAGCCTCGGCTACCAGACGCTGCCGCCGCTCGGCCGGCAGGGCGTGGAGGATCGCAAGATCTTCAACACCTACCTGTTCGGCAAGAGCAATACCGGGCACGACTTCACCGAGGTGCTGACCGATGCCGAGCGGCGCGCCCTGATCGAGTACCTGAAGACCCTATGAGGACGCCGTCCCAACTCCCGTTGATAACCCGTCAGGCCGCGGGCCACGCGGGCTTTCAGGCGTTGAATCAGGTGCTTAGGGTCGCCGTATCGGCACCTGAAAAACTACGATCGCCAGCATGAGGCGCTTTGCGTAACTTGCCGTCGGAGAGGATATCGACATGGCTCGCCAACTCATCAGACTTTGCACGCTGCAGCGGGCTCGCGCCGGCCTGCTGGCGCTGGCCGCAACGGTGGCGCTGTCCGCCTGCGGTGGCGACTACAGTGGCGGCAGTGCGACGGGCGGGGATTCCGGTACCGGTGGCGGGGGTACTGGCGGTGGCGGAGGCGGAGGGGGCGGCGGCCAGTTCGCCAACAGCGAGGAATTCTTTGCCGATCGCGTGCGGCAGAGCCTGGGCTTCTGCCGTACCTGCCATATCCCGGGCGGGGTGGCGGATACGGACGAGGGCCGGCGCTTCATGCTGGCCACGCAGCAGGAGCTCTCGGCCAATCCGCTGGCGGACTACGCCAAGCTGAATGCGTCGTGGATTGCCCTGGGGCGGGGGGTTGAGACGAACAAGATTCTGATCGAGCCGACGGTGGCGGCGGAGCCGCACAGCGGCGGCAAGCCCTGGCCGGTGGGGAGTGCGGCATATGAGAGCATGAAGCTGCTGCTGCAGTGCTGGGAGCAGCCGGCGAACTGCGCGGCCTTGCTGGGCAATGCCGGCGGCGGGGGCGGCGGTACGGAGGTGGATGATCTGCTGGGCAGCAAGCGCGCGCAGCATGTCTGGGAAAGCTTCTGCGCCGGCAAGGACGAGAA
Organism: Nevskiales bacterium; assembly: GCA_035574475.1. Classification (NCBI taxonomy): domain Bacteria; kingdom Pseudomonadati; phylum Pseudomonadota; class Gammaproteobacteria; order Nevskiales; species Nevskiales bacterium. The sequence goes on from DATLYR010000121.1 coordinate 1,540, forward strand.
CGACACCACGCCGCTGCCGCCCGATCCGCGCACGCTGGTGCAGCCGGGCGTGAACCAGGGCAAGGCGGTGTACTTCAACGCCTTCTGGCAGGACTGCCACGCCAACGCGCCGCCGGAGGAAAAGCAGGCCAAGACCTGCGGCGAATACATCCAGCGCCGCAACCGCGGCCGCGCCTTCCTGCTCGACGGACTGCCGGTCGGCAGCACCTCGGCATCGTCACATGCCAACACCTGGCAGAAATGGGGGCTGACCGAGCGGCCGGCCAATTTCGACGAGCTCTATACCCTGCGCTACGGCCTCAACGAGGCGCCGTTCCACAATCCCTACCCGCTGCCGGGCGAGGATCCGAATGCGACCAACGGCGGCTCCGGCCGGCTGCCGCTGGGCCTGCGCCAGAAGAAGAACGCCAACGGCCAGTGGACCGGCCAGATCGGCAGCGCTGCCTGCTTCCTGTGTCACGGCGGCCAGATCGGCGAGCCGACCCTGATCGGCCTTGAGAGTCTCGGGCTGGGCAACAACAACTACGATGTCATCATGAGCGCGCGCGACGGCTCGCCCTTCATCGGCACGCCGCTCGCGACCCTGCTGCCGCCGTTCGACGTCAACAGCGTGTTCAATATCGGCATCAAGCAGCGTGGCCAGAACAACGCGGTCGGCGCCTTCGAGTTCCTCAACACGCTGCTGGACCTCGACTCGCTCGGCGTCAACCCGAACCCGCTCAAGGTGGTGACGCCCGGCGGCGTGCAGGGCGTGCAGGACATCTCGCACCCGCTGGCGCACACCCAGGACACGCCGCCCTGGTGGAACATGGGCTCGCGCCCGCGCAAATTCTTCGACGCCGGCGTGTCCAACGACAGCACGCGCATCATCATGGCCGCCGGCCCGGGCGAACTGGATTCGCTGTTCACCCTTGACGGCAAACCTTACCGCGAGCGCATCGAAAAGCACGATCAGGATCTGGAAGCCTTCTTCCTGTCCCTCCGCTCGCCCGAGTGGCCGTTCAGGAAACCCTCCGGCGAGCCCGACATCGATCTCGCGCTGGCCAGGCAGGGCGCAATCCTGTTCCACAGCAAGGATCTGTGGGCCGAGGACGGCAACGCGGCGCGCCCGCGGCCGGCCGGCGGCAACGGCTCCTGCGCCAGCTGCCACGGCGCCTACTCGCCGCGTTACGTCAACGACCCGGCCTACCTGGAGACCCCGGCGCTCGAGGGCGTGGCCGGGCACATCGCCACGCTGGACGTGATCGGCACCGACCGCGCGCGTTCCGACATGCTCACGCCCACGCTGCGCCGCGGCTGGGACACGACCTTCTGGGCCTACCCGGAGGGCCGTCCCGGCTATGTCGCGCCCGAGGACAAGGACCCGTTCACCGAGGCGCTGGACGACATGCTGCCGATCGAACTGCGCCCGCAGGGCCTGTGCGGCTGGCAGAAGGACGTGATCGGCTACCAGGCGCCGCCGCTGTACGGCGTGTGGGCCACCGCGCCTTACTTCCACAACGGCTCGGTGCCGACGGTGGAGGCGGTGCTGGATTCGTCCAAGCGCGTACCCATCTGGCAGCGCAAGCTGCGCACGGAAGCCGACGGCCGCGTGACCGGCTTCGACCAGCGCCTGAGCGCCTATGACAAGGCGGCCATGGGCTGGCAGCACACGGCCATGACCTGCCAGCAGATGCCGGGCACCGAGCAGATCAACTGCAACCCGGTGGACGACAAAGGCCCGTCCCTGGTGCAGCTGGTGCAGAACTTCCTCAACCGCAGCCTGAGCTGGTCGGGGCTGGTGAGCATCCCCGACCCGGCGCCGGATTCGATCGACAAGCGCCTGGTGTACGACACCCGCATCCTCGGCAACGGCAACGGCGGGCACGAGTTCACCGACGTGCTGACGGAGCAGGAGCGCAAGGCCATCATCGAGTACCTGAAGACGCTGTAGCGCAGCGGCGGCTCGGGTATCCTAGCGGAGGGCACAGGCCCGTGCCCTCCGACCGGAGACCCGTCTTGAGCGTCCATATCGCCGAAACCTTCGAGAGCGACGGCCAGCGCCTGTACTACGAGATCCACGGCAGCGGGCCCGAGGTCATCGTCTATCTGCACGGTCTGCTGCTCGACGCCAATATCAACCGCGACCTCGCGCGCCGGCTGGCGGCGGCCGGCTACCGCGTCGTGCTGCTGGACCTGCCGGGCCACGGCGGCAGCGACAAGCCGCGGCACGCCACGCTGCACCGCTTCGACCGCTACGCGCGCCACGTGCTCAACCTGCTCGACCACCTGGGCGTGGAGCGCGCCACCATCGGCGGCGTCTCGCTCGGTGCCGACGTGTCGCTGCAGGTCGCGATCCTCGCGCCGCAACGGGTCAAGGCGCTGATCGTGGAGATGCCGGTGCTGGAGAACGCCGCGGTGACGGCGGCGGTAATCTTCGCGCCGCTGCTGGCGCTGGTCAGCCTGGGGCGGCCGCTGTTCGACATCACGCGCAAGTGGTTCGCGCGCATCCCGCGCAAGGATCGCGGCATCCCGGACAGCCTGCTCAACATCCTGTCCAACGACCCCACCACCATGGCCGCCGTGCTGCATGGCATCCTGGTCGGGCCGATCGCACCGGACGTGGTGGACCGTAGTGCGATCCGCGTGCCGACGCTGATCATTGCCCACAACTATGACCTGATCCATCCGGAAACCGACGCGCGCAACCTGGCGCGCCAGCTGGCCAGCGCGCGCCTGATCTACGCGCGTTCGATCCTGGAGCTGCGCCTGAGGCCGGAGCGGCTCATGCCGCAGATCATCGAGTTCCTGAGAGAGGCGGTCCCGCTGCGTGCGGCGGCCTAGGCTTGTTTCGTCGCCCCGGCGTAAGCCGGGGTCCAGCGACTTCTGCAAACCCAAGGCACTGGATCCGGCTTGCGCCGGAATGCGAGCGAAACTCATCTGGGATCCCGAGAGGACTGGCCATCTGCCTCCTGCGCCGCAGCACCCATTTCGACGGCACCCGCGACGCGCTGCGCCCGCTGGTGCGGCTGGACAACATCCGCGAGGCGGCCAAGGACTTCCGCCGCCACAGGCTCGCGCAGTCGAAGGCGCTCTGCCGCGAATCCTTTGCATCCGCCGATTCGTGATCCGGCTCCAGGGCGCCGCGGCCTGAGCGGCGTCAATCGTCCTGCACTTCGAAGTCCGACAGCGCGCGATCGTAGTGGAATAGCTCCCCACCCTCCGGCATCGGCTCGCCGACGGCGTAGCGCGGCACCGGTGGCTGCTGCCTAGAGTCCTGCCGTTGACGGCGCGCGACCCCGTACTGGGCGATCACCCGCGCCTCGATCTCGCGCAGCTCGGCTTCGCTGCACCGGGCCTGCGGGTTGTGCAGCCGGGTGGCCATGAGGATGCGGCTGAAGCGCGACAGCCCGACCACCGCCTGGCCGTGATGCCCGCGCACCAGCATCGCCACCACGCTGCTGCGCCCGGACTCGTGCACGTGCCAGACGGTCGGGCCCTGCGCGCGGGCCAGGATCACCACCGCCGCGTCGGGTACGTGTACGTCCACCAGCACCATGCCGGCCTCGCGGGACTCTGCGTCGAGCCGCGCCGGGACCGGGAGCGGCCCCTGTTCCAGTTCGATCACATGCACCTCGGTCGGTCCCGCCCAGCCGGGCAGCCAGCAGGGCTCGGGCGGCGCCTCGCCTTCGAGCGCCAGCTGCCATCGCACCGTGTCCGGCGCCGGGAGCAGCGCCGGCGCCGGCTCGCCCGCAGCGCGGGCGGCCTCGAGCCCAGTGCGCGTCAGCACAGCGCCCCAGCGGTCCGGCAGCACGAAGCCGGTGAGCCACCACAGCGGCCGTTTCGACGGGCAATCCGTGGTCCGCAGCAGGCGCGCGAGCCGCGACGGCGCCCGATGCACGGCCAGCACCGCGCCGCTGTCGCGTGCGCGCAGCTGCAGCGTACGCCACAGCCCGTCGCGCGCCTCCTCCACCCGATAGGCGCTCAGCGCCTGCGGCACATCGCGGCGTGCCAGGCAGCGGCCGGCGGGCAGCGGCAGCCCGTCGAGCGATGCCGCCAGTGCGCTGCGCGGCAGGCAGGCGGCACTGCGCGAATCTTCCAGCTGGTAGCGGTGGAAACGGCCGTCCGCCTGCGGCAGCTCGAAAAAGCGGATGCGGCCCTGGATCAGGTCGTAGATGGCGTCGCGGAAATGCCCGGCCTGCGAGGTCGCCAGCAGATAGCCCTGGCTGCGTGCATCGAGGCTGCGCGCCTGGACCGTGAGTCGGGGCGCATCACAGGATGCGGCCGGTGGTCGCGCCTGCCAGAGCACCGCCAGCCCCAGCGGCAGCAGCACGAGCAGGGCGAGGAAAGCGCGACGCATGGCTGATCAATAGCACAGGGGAACGGTCGGCGTGCAAAGCGAAAACCCGCCGGAAGGCGGGTTTTCGCTTTGTCATGCCCTTCGAGCAGGCACGGGCCTGCATCCGCAGGCCTGCCCCCACCAAGCAAGCCCTAAAACCGATAGCGCACGCCGAGGTTGACGAAGTCGCGATCGCGCAACAGGTTCTGCTCGCCGGCACCGTAGAAGCCGACATAGCCGATCGCCGCGCTCCAGCCGGGAGCGAAGCGCACTTCGGCGTTGGTGATCAGGTTCTTGCGGCCCTCCAGGAAGTTCTCGCCGGGTCCCGGCGCGGTGCCGTAGATGTCGTGCGCCAGGATGTTGGTCCATTCCAGGCTGATGCCCGGGAACAGATTGTCGTAGCGCAGGATCGCGATCACGCGGTAGCCGGCCGACAGGTCATCGGCGAAGTCGTCCGGATCCTGCTGCGTCGGGTTGAAGCGGATGCCCGAGGGCCCGATCACGCCGGAGTTCGACTGTTTGGAACCGTCGGCGCCGGTGCCGTCGGCGCCGGCCGAGGCGTGGTAGTTGGTGCCCGGCGCTTCGATCTGCAGCTCGTCGGTGTCCGGCATGTCCAGCACCTGGGTCACGCCGAACTCGCCGAACAGCAGGATCTGGTTGGCCTTGAGCCAGTTGTTCGGGCCGATGATGTAGGTGCCGCCGATGTTGTACTGCAGGGTTTTGAAATACTCCCAGCCGCGGATGCGCTCGCCGGGCGCATAGGTCGAGGGATCGCGGCCGCGGTAGGCGGAGACGAAATCCGGCACCGTGTAGCGCGCACCGGGCAGCTGTGCGACCGTGCCGACGCCCGGCAGGCCGAAGTCGTAGCGGTCGGTGTTGTCGCCGGCACGGTTGCCGATCGGCAACGGGTTCTGCAGCGCCGCGAACACCAGGTCCACGTCGTCGATCTGCAGCGGCGCCTTCGGGCGGTAGGCGATCTCGCCTTGCACCGACAGCTCGCCGAAGGAGGTGTTGAAGCTGATGCCGTACAGCTTGATGTCCTCGGGGTATTCCAGCAGCGCCGCAATCGAGTCGGCATCGAAGGCGTCGCCGTTGGCACCGATGTTCTGCTCGCGCGCCGGCGGCGCAATGCCGACCGGCAGGGCGCTCTCGACGAACAGCAGCGCATCGGCGCCCGGGCAGGCGCCGAGGACGTTGGCGATGTCCTGCAGGTCCTTGACGCTCAGCTCGATGGTGCCGGGCAGGATCGGCAGCGCACCGCCCAGGGTCGGATCGAGGCCCAGATCGACGGCATTGATCCCGTCCAGCGTCAGCGGCGCGGGTGCCGGTGCGCCAGGGCCGTTCAGGCAGCCGTACTGGCCGGCGATAGTGCTGAGATAGGGCAGGCGGCTGTGGTAGTTGGCGGCGTAGAAGCCGAGCTCGGTGCCGTCGTTGAGCCAGTCGGCGAAATAGCGGAAGGCGAGACCGTACTGACCGCCGTCCCTGGCCTCCCGCTCGAACAGCGGGAAGCGCTCGCCGGTGTCGGTGATGGCCGAGAGCATGATCTGGTCGGCGATGCCGATCTGCAACGGATCTTCCGGCACCTTGCCGAAGCCCAGGTTCACGAACTGGGTGTCGATCTTGGTGCCGATATCCACGAACGACAGGTAGGAACCGGGCGCCGGGATCTCGATCTGCTCCCAGTCGTACTGGTAGAAGGCCTCCACGCTCAGCGATTCGGTCAGCTGGGTCGAGGCGCTGATGGCCCCGATCGGCTGCAGCACCTCGGCCAGGTCGAGGAAGGCCGGCCGGAACAGGTTGTTCACGTTGGGCGGGCTGAAGGTGTTGAGCGAGTTGACGATCAGCAGGGTGCTCTCGCCCCAGTTGATGGACTGGCGACCGAGCTTGACCGCGAGCTCGCGATCGCCGAAGAACGGGAAGGTGCCGGAGACGTTGAAGTCCAGCAGCTGGAAGCCGGCGCCGATCTGGTCGTCCACGTCGTCGTTGTTGACGCGGGTGAACTCGACGCGGTCGCCGCGGTCGCCGCGCCGGCCTTTCGCGCCGTTGTTGTTGAGGCCGTTGGGTCCGTCGATGGTGCCGGCATTGAAGTAGAGCTGCTTCTTGCCGCGGTTCTCGGTGTCGTAAAAGCCCAGGCCGCGGGCGAAGAAGCCGAAGTTCTTCCAGGTCAGGTTGACGTCGGTCGTGAAGCGGCCCACCGCCTGGGTGATCTCGCCCTTGTCGAAGTTCATGTTGCCGTCGTCGTAGTTGCTCGAGCCGGCCCCGGGCGCATCGACGAAGATCTGGTTCACGCCCGGGCCTTCGCCAATGAAGCTGTTGAGTTCGATCGGCGCCCCGTGCAGCGGATTGGCCACGTCGAGGTGGCCCTGGCAGCTGGTGCCGGCACGATTGGAGGCGCGTGGGCAGAGTTCCGGATTCAGCGCCGATTTGGCGATCAGGTCGTCCGCGCGATCTTCTACGCGCCATTGCGCGCCGAACTGCACCGAAGTGTTGATCGCGGCGTTGACCGTTTCCTCGCCGAGCTGGAACTCGAACTGCGCCGCCTGCGCGGGCAGGCCAAGTGCAAGGACCGTCAGCATGGCCAGGACGCGGCGCAAACCGGCCGCAGACTGCATCCGCAAGTCAAACCACATCATGTGAACTCCTCCCGTACACGCTCCGCGAAAACGGCCGCGCGCATTGTTTTATAAGGCAATACTGAAGCACGGCTCGGCCACGCGAAGGGTAGCATCCCCGCGCCCGGCAGGCCAGATGGGCGGGCGGGGGTGGCGGTCAGCGCCGCCTGCGATGCTGCCTGGGCTTGCGCAGATTGCGGGCCGCCTGCGCGCTGTCTTCCAGGGTCTCGAACTGGTCGGACACCAGCTGGCCGATCTCACGGTTGATGCGGCGGATGGCGTCGTAGACCATGCCGATGGTCTGCCGCTGCTTCTGCCTCAAGCCCAGCCGGTCGTCGCGCAGCAGGCCGCTGCGCTCCAGCGCCTCGAACGGCAGGTCGGCGATGTACTGGTGCACCTGCTCGACGGAGGTGGCGCCCTTGTCCACCGCTTCCTGGATGAAATCCTTGAGCAGCTCGATGCGCTGAAGCCTGTTCACGGTGCCGTTTCCCATTGGGCCAGCGCTCAAGCTTAACGCCTGCGCCGGAGCCATGCGTGCGGCGCGCATCAGGCGGGGGCCGGGCCGCCCCCGCCGGGGAACGCCAGCCGCAGGTTCTTCAGCCAGGTGGTGCCGAACTGCCGCCACAGCGAGCCAGTGTTATAAGGCAGGCCGTAACGTTTGGCCGCCGCGCGCACCCGCGGTGCGATTTCAGGATAACGGTTGCTGCACATGTCCGGAAACAGATGGTGCTCGATCTGGTGACTCAGATTGCCGGACAGCACATGGAACAGCGGGCCGCCCTGGATGTTGCAGGAGCCCAGCAGCTGCCGCACATACCAGCGCGCGCGGGTCTCGCCCTCGACCTGTTCGACGGTGAAATTATGAACACCGGCCGGAAAGTGGCCGCAGAAGATGATGATGAAGGCCCAGATGTTGCGCAGGATGTTGGCGGCGGCGTTGGCGCCGGCCACCAGGCCGAAGGCCAGCCAGGGCGAGGCCGGCACCCAGAACGAGATCGGGATGCTGACCAGCAGCGCGGCGCCCGGCCACATGATGTAATCCTTCAGCACCTGCCGCCAGACCTTGCGCCCGATGCGCCGCATCAGGGGCGCGATCTCTTTCCAGGTCTTCTTGCCCTTCATGTGATCGTCGATCGCCTGCTCGTGCAGCGCCACGCCTTCCTCGAACAGCAGCATGAGCAAGACGAAGAACAGTGGCTGCAGCAGGTACAGCGGATGCCATTTCTGCATGGGCGTCACGCGCATGATGCCGTAGCCCACGTCCAGATCCTTGCCGATCACGTTGGTCCAGGTGTGGTGCACCACGTTGTGCGAGTGCATCCAGCGGTCGGCGGGGCTCATGGTGTCCCACTCCCAGGTGTTGGACTGGATCTCCGGGTCCTTCATCCAGTCCCACTGCGCATGCAGCACGTTGTGGGCGATCTCCATGTTCTCCAGGATCTTGGCGATGCCCAGCATGAACGTGCCCAGGCCGATGACGGACAGGCAGGTCCACCACGAGGCCAGCGCATGGCCCCAGGCCGGCACCAGGAACAGGCCGGCGTAAATGACGAAGCGGCCGGTGACGGCCAGCGTGCGCTGGGTGCGGATCAGCTTCAGGATGTAGGCGCGGTCGCGCTCTCCGCGGCTGTCCATGACTTCGTCGCGGATGGCATCCAGCTCGCGGCCGAATTCCTCGATCTGGGCGTCGGTGAGATTCACGGGAAGTCTGGCAGTGTTCATGATGTTCTCCTTCTTAGAGGGAGGCGCGCGCCTGCGCGACGGCGACAGTCGCGAGCGGGCTCGCTGCTACAGGTCCAGTTCGCAGTCGCCGGCCGCTGCGCAGATGCAGGTCTGCACCATGCTGCCGGCCTCGTTCAGTACCTTGCCCGTGCGCAGGTCGCGCACGCAGCCGGACAGCAGCGTGGTGTTGCAGGTGTGGCAGATACCCATGCGGCAGCCGTGCGGCGGATTCATCCCGGCGTCCTCTGCTACGCGCAGCAGGCTGGTCTTGCTGTCGGCCTGCACGCTCCGCTGGCTCCTGCGGAAGCGCACGGTCCCGCCCACCGCGTCCGCCGGCACCTCGGCAAAGCTCGCCAGGAAGCGCTCGATGTGCAGATGGCGCGAGCGCCCGGCCTGCTCGAAGTGCCGCTCCAGCGCCGCCAACAGCCCCGGCGGGCCGCAGGCATAGACCTCGCGCTCGCGCCAGTCCGGGCACAGCCGGTCGAGCTGTTCGGCGCTGAAATAGCCCTTGGTCTGTTTCTGCTCGCCGTACTCGTGAGTGAACACCAGATTCAGGTGATAGCGCGGGAATTTCCGCGCCATCTCCCGTAGCTCCTGCCCGAAGATCACGTCGAACTCGTGCGGCGCGTAATGGATGTGCGCCGTGTCCGGCAGGCGCTCCTGCGCGATCAGGCTGCGCAGCATGCTCATGGCCGGCGTAATGCCGCTGCCGGCGGTGATGAACAGCGGCAGGACCGGTTGCGCGTCCGGCAGGTAGAACTCGCCCTGCGGCAGGCCGATGGGCAGATAATCGCCCACCTTGATGTTGCGCACGATGTGATGCGAGATGCGCCCGCCCGCGATCGCCTTCACCGTGATGGTGAAGCAGTCGTCCTCGCGCTCGGGCGGCGAGGAGATGGTGTAGGTGCGCGTGTAATGCATGCCACCGACCGGGATGCCCACGCGCAGGTGCTGGCCGGCGCGGTGTCCGCGCCAGTTGAGCCCCGGCTTGAGCGTCAGCGTGCGGGCGTCCTTGGTCTCGTCCCAGACCTCGACCACGCGCGCCTGCAGCTTGTGGGTGGTCCATAGCGGGTTGACCAGCTCGACGTAATGCGAGGTGCGCAGCGGGTAGGCGAACAGGTCGGTGATCGCCGTGATCCGCGACAGCAGGGACCTTCCCCCGCTCGTGCCTGGCTCAGCCTGCATCTTCCCCTCCTCAGCCCGGCGCGGTCAGGCCGGGACGGCCCCGTTCACAGAATCGGCAGAACCCGTGGGCAGCGACAGCCTAAGGATACGCTTCCAGGTGGACAGCGTTTGCCGGAGGAACGAGCCGGTGTTGTAGGGCAGGCCGTACTTGCGGCACACCGCGCGCACCTCGGGCGCGATTTCCTGGTAGCGGTGCGCCGGCAGGTCCGGGAACAGGTGGTGCTCGATCTGGAACGACAGGTTTCCGCTCAGGATATGCATCAGCTTGCCGCCGGAGAAGTTGGCCGAGCCCAGCAGCTGGCGCACGTACCACTGGCCGCGGGTCTCGTTCTCGAGCACCGATTCCGGGTACTGCTCCACGTCCTCGGGGAAGTGGCCGTTGAAGATCACCGCGCAGGCCCAGACATTGCGCGCCAGGTTGGCGGCGACATTACCCACGAACACCAGGGGCGCAAAGGGCCCGGCCAGCAGCGGGAACAGGACGTAATCCTTGGTCAGCTGCTTGCGCATCTTCTTCCACATCGGTCGGAAGTCCTCGCGCAGCTGCCGGCCGGTCTTGGTCTTGTAGACCAGGTAATCCTCCAGCTTCAGGCTCTGCACCGCCACGAAGTGCTGGAAGAACAGGTGCAGAATGACCGTGAACGGCACATTGAGCAGGAAGCGCGGTTCCCAGGGCTGGTCCGCGGACATGCGCAGCAGGCCGTAGCCGATGTCGTGGTCGCGGCCCAGGACGTTCGTGTAGGTGTGGTGTTCGTGGTTGTGCGTGCGTTTCCAGTTCTTCGCGGTGCAGGCGGTGTCCCAGTCGAACTCTCTCGAGTGTAGCGCCGGGTCGTTCATCCAGTCGTACTGGCCATGCATCACGTTGTGGCCGATTTCCATGTTGTCGAGAATCTTCGAGAGCGACAGCGCGGCCACCCCCAGCGGCCAGGCCGGTGGGAGCATCAGCAGCACGCGGCCGGCGACCTCCAGCCGGCGCTGGCGCTTGACCAGGCCGCGGATGTAATCGGCATCGCGCTGGCCGAGGTCGGCCAGCACGCGGTTGCGGATGGCGTCGAACTCCTGGCCGATCGCCTCGAACTGCTCTGGAGTCAGCTTGCGGTAGATGCTCATGATGGATCTCCAATCATTCGGTTTTCGGTCACCCCGGCGGAAGCCGCGGTCCAGTGCCTTTCCGAAGTCGCTGGATTCAGGCTTGCGCCGGAATGACGGCCCCTCATATATCCAGCGTCACGCTGCCGACCGGCACGCTGACGCAGATCTGGATGTCTTCCTCGCCCGCCGCGCTGAGCTGCCCGGTGCGCAGGTCACGCACGCGGCCGGCGGTCTTGCGGCAGGTGCAGGCATGGCAGATGCCCATGCGGCAGCCGGACTCGGGCTTCA
>DATLYR010000122.1 GCA_035574475.1 Nevskiales bacterium
CGAGCACTACACGCGCATTGCCGCCGGGCTGTACGCCGGTGCGCACGGTCTGGACCAGGCCTTTTCCTTCACGCGTGGCTTTCAGCGCCTCGACCCGGCGCGTCTGGCTGATGTCGATGACCACGCGCTCGGGGTTGTCCAGCGTGAATACGCTGTACTCGACCGGTCCGCTGAGATCGAACACGATGCGGGTCTGCTCGGGGCCGGCCCACAGCCGGATATCCTGCAGGCGCGCCAGTTCGGCCGCGCCCGCCGGCAATGCGCACAGCACCAGGACTGCCCACACTGCTCGCATCATCAATTGCCCGCCTCCACTTCGAGATAGAACCCGCGATGTCCGGTATCGCGACCGCCCCGTCGGTACCGTCGGCTCTGGGTCTATGCCGTGAACTGTAGTCCCGCGAGCCGGGTTCTGCAAGTATTTTTCGTTCAGAAACAGGGGGTCTTACAGCAATTCTGTAAACAAGCTTGAGAAGGCTTTCGTATCTTGCTACTAGATCGGGTGTGCTCAGGCCGATAAGCCACTAAGGATTGTGTTCCCCCGCAAGGAAACCCCAAGCAGACGGGCTTTGCGTCCCGCGGCCCAATGCTGCAGTTCGACCTGCAGATCGGCGGCCGGCAGACCCCCCTGCCCCCGTTCCGGCCATTCCACCAGGATCAGGTCCTGGTCCGGATCCAGATCCCGCAGCCCGAGGTACTCGAGTTCCTCTGCACCCGTGAGCCGGTAAAGATCCAGGTGGAAAACGCGGCGGCCAGCGATTTCATAGGGCTCCACCAGTGTGTAGGTGGGGCTGCGTACCCGCCCGGTATATCCGAGCGCCTGCAGCAGCGCGCGGGTCAGGGTGGTTTTGCCGGCACCCAGTTCGCCGCTGAGGTAGATCACTGCACCGCAGGGGCCCAGTGCCCGCGCCAGCGCCGCGCCGAGATGCTCCGTGTCCGCGGCGTCGGCCAGCGTGAAGTCGCGCGCGTTCATGGGTTGGCCAGGGCGCGGATCGACGGCAGCAGGTCGCTGGGCAGCAGGCCGCGCTCACCGCCCTGCGCCGCGGCCCTGTCGCCGGCCCGCGCATGCACGAACACGCCGATCCGTGCCGCAGTCGCGGTATCGAGACCTTGTGCACGCAGGCCTGCGATAACGCCGCACAGCAGATCGCCCATACCACCGACCGCCATGCCGGGGTTGCCAGCGTCGCACACATGCAGGACGCCACCGGGCGCCTGTACCAAGGTACCCGAGCCCTTGAGCACGGCGACGCCGCCATAACGTTCCGCCAGCGCCTGTACCGCGGCCGGACGATCCGCTTGTACGGCCGCGTTGTCGATGCCGAGCAGGCGCGCGGCCTCGCCCGGGTGCGGGGTCAGGATCCAGTCCTCACGTCGCCCCGGCTTCTGCGCCAGCAGGTTGAGCGCATCGGCATCCACGACCAGCGGTTGCACGCAGTTCCGCAGCCGCTCCCAGACGGCCCGGCCCCACTCCGACTGTCCCAGGCCGGGGCCGATCGCCACCACGCTGGCGCGCGCCAGCAGCGGCTCCAGCACGGAGAGCTGCTCGATGCCGTGGCACATCAGCTCGGGCCGCGCCTGCGGAATCAGCGCCGCATGCGCTGCACGGGTGGCGATACTGACCAGGCCGGCGCCGCTGCGCAGGCAGGCCTCGCCGGCCAGGCGGATGGCGCCGCTCATGCCGGTGTCGCCGCCGACCAGCAGCACATGGCCGAACCGCCCCTTGTGCGCATCGCGCGCGCGCGGCGGCAGCGCGGCGCGGCGATCGTCATCGCCGATGCGCCGTGCCGCAGGCTCGATGCCCGCGTACACCGCGGCCGGCACCTCGAGTCCTGCGAACACCAGCCGCCCGCAGTGCTGCGGCCCGGCGCCGGTCAGCAGGCCCAGCTTGAGGCCGATGAAACTGACGGTGACATCGGCCTCGACGGCGGCGCCCAGCACGCAACCGCGATCGGCATCGAGCCCGGAAGGAATATCCACCGCCAGCACACGCGCGCCGGCGGCGTGCCGCCGGTTGATCGCCTCGATCAGCTGCCGGTAACGGCCTTCGACGGGACGCGTCAGGCCGGTGCCCAGCAGCGCATCGACGATGACCTCGGCGTCGGCCAGTTGCTGCGCCTCGCCGGCTTCGATTCGCACGCCAGCCCGGTGGCAGGCCTCCAACGCCTGGGCCGCATCGCCGTGCAGCGCATTTGGCTCGGCGGCCAGCAGCACGCGCGCCTCCAGCCCTTCCGCGTGCGCCTGCGCGGCCAGCAGCAGGCCGTCGCCGCCATTGTTGCCGGAGCCGCAGAGGACCGCGACGCGCCGCGCATCGGGCCAACGCCAGCGCAGCTCGCGGAGCGCCGCGGCGGCGGCGCGCTGCATGAGCGTGTAGCCGGCGATGCCCTGCTGCTCGATCGCGCGCCGGTCCAGCTCACGGACCTGTGCGGCGCGGTAAAGCTCGGCGGGCAGGAGGCTCATCCGGCGGCCCGCAACCGTTCGAGCAGGGCCGGGAGGTCGGCGTCGGCCGGCCCGTCCAGCCCCGCTTGCATGCGGCCGGCCAGCTGCTTGCCCAGTTCCACGCCCCACTGGTCGAAGGCGCAGATGTTCCACACCAGGCTTTGCACATAGACCTTGTGCTCGTACAGCGCCAGCAGCGCACCCAGCGTGGCCGGCGACAGTTCGGGCATGAGCAGCAGGCTGCTCGGCCGGTTGCCCGGGAAAACGCGGTGCGGGATGGCGGTCTCCAGTTCGACACCGGCCAAGCCCCGTGCCGTCAGCTCGGCGCGGACCTCGCCGGCGGTCTTGCCGCGCATCAGCGCCTCGGCCTGCGCCAGGCAGTTGGCCACGCGTTGCCGCTCGCGCTCGTCATGGCGTCCCGAGAGCGGCAGGATGAAGTCCACCGGCTGCGGCTGCGGGCCCTGGTGCAGCAGCTGGAAGAAGGCGTGCTGCGCGTTGGTGCCGACATCGCCCCACACCACCGGCGCGGTGGCATAGTCCACCGGGTTGCCGTCGCGGTCCACCGCCTTGCCGTTGCTCTCCATCTCCAGCTGCTGCAGCCAGCCCGGGAAATGGCGCAGCACCTGGCTGTACGGCACCACCACCTGCGTCGGCAGGCTGAGAAAGTTCACGTTCCAGATGCCCAGCAGCGCCAGGAGCACGGGCAGGTTCTGCGCCAGCGGCGCGTCGCGGAAATGCCGGTCCATGGCATGCGCGCCAGCCAGCAGTTCGCGGAACGCGTCCATGCCCAGCGCCAGCGCGATGGACAGGCCGACTGCCGACCACAGCGAGTAGCGCCCGCCGACCCAGTCCCAGAACCCGAAGCAGCTCTCCGTGGGGATGCCGAAGGTGGCGGCCGCATCGAGATTGGTCGTGACGGCCACGAAATGCCGCGCCACTGCCTGCTCGTCGCCGAAGCTTTCCAGCAGCCAGGCGCGCGCCGCACGCGCGTTGGCCAGGGTTTCGGCGGTGGTGAAGGTCTTGGAGGTGACGATGAACAGCGTGCTCGCGGGCTTGAGCCCCGCCAGCACGCGGTCCAGCTCGTCCGGGTCCACATTGGCGACGAAATGCGCGCGCAGCCCGCTGCCGGCCGGCGGCGCCAAGGCCTCGCAGACCAGGCGCGGGCCCAGGTCCGAGCCGCCGATGCCGATGTTGACCACGTCCCGGATCGGGCGCTCGGAATAGCCGCGCCAGCGGCCACCGCGCACCGCTTCGCTGAACGCCTGCAGGCGCGCGAGCACGGCGGCGATATCGTCCATGACCGGCCGGCCCTGTACCGCCAGCGGCCATTCCGGCCGCCCGTCTGCGCCGAAATTGCGCAGGGCGACATGCAGCGCGGCGCGATTTTCAGTCGGGTTGATCGTGTCGCCGGCAAACATGGCCGCGATGCCCGCCTCGACCTGGCGGCTGCGGGCCAGATCGAGCAGCAGATCGAGGCTGCGGTCGGTGAGGCGCTGGCGGGAATAGTCGAGCCGGATGTCGGCGGCCTCCAGAGACAGGCGCTGGCCGCGGCCGGCGTCCTGCGCAAACAGCTCGCGCAGGTGCAGTGCATCGATCTCGCGCCGATGCGCCTGCAACGCCCGCCACGCGGGCGACTCGGTCAGTGCGGACATCATTCCTCCCGGAAGGATGCCCGACAGTCTAACCCAGTGAAGTCGGAAACCATCACGAACGTCATTCCGGCGCAAGCCGGAATCCAGCGCCTTTAGCAGGCTGTTGAAAAACACCACTCAGTGCCACGTGACCGTGTGGCAGGCAAGGCCCCGGCTTGCGCCGGGGTAACAGAAGGTCTGCAGTTCTCAGGCAGCCTGGACGGGAATGGCGTTGGTCGTGCGCACCACGTGGTTGTGCTGATCGAGGTAGATCAGCCGCGGCTTGTACACCGCCGCCTCGCCGGCCGGCATCTGGCCGTAGGCGCAGATGATCACGCGGTCCCCGGGACGCGCCTTGTGCGCGGCGGCGCCGTTGACCGAGATGATGCGCGAGCCTTCCTCGGCGCGGATGGCATAGGTGGTGAAGCGCTCGCCGTTGGTGATGTTGTAGATGTCGATCTGCTCGAACTGCAGGATGCCGGCCGCGTCCAGCAGGCGCCCGTCGATGGCGCAGGAGCCGTCATAGTCGAGTTCGGCGTGGGTGACGCAAGCCTTGTGCAGCTTGGCCTTGAGCAAGGTCAGGAGCATGGCGTATCTCGTCTTGACTAGTGGAGCGGGTGGCCCACCAAGACATACACCCGGCATCCAAAGGTTTTAGTTAGGCGGGCGGCCCACTAAGACATACGCCCGGCAGACCACGGCCTTGCTGCGGTCTGGGACTCGGAGTTTAGCCGATTTTGCGATTGCACAAAACAATTTTTATTTTCCTGCAATATCAGCGTAGTACGCGCAGATTGTCGATCAGCCGCGCACGGCCCAGCCAGGCCGCGACCAGGATCACCCGCTCCGCATCCCCCGGCGCCGGCGGGGCCAATTCGGGGCCCAGGATGCGGTAGTAGTCGGGCCGGAAACCGGCCTGCCGCAGGACCTCGGCCCCCTGCGCCTCCAGGCCGGCGAAGTCCTGGCTGCCGGAGCGCAGCTGTGCAGCGGTCGCCTGCAGGGTGCGGTAGATCAACGGCGCCAGGCGGCGCTCGTCCGCGCCCAGGTACTGGTTGCGCGAGCTCAGCGCCAGCCCGTCGGCATCGCGCACCGTGGGCACGCCGATGATCTCGACCGGCAGGTGCAGGTCGCGCGTCATGCGCCGGATGACCAGCAGCTGCTGGTAGTCCTTCTCGCCGAACAGCGCGACATCCGGCTGCGCCATGTTGAACAGCATGTTCACCACCGTTGCCACGCCGCTGAAATGCCCGGGGCGGAAGGCGCCGCAGAGGATGTCGGAAATGCCCGGCACTTCGATGCGGGTCTGCGCCTCGATCCCCCGCGGATAGACCTCGGCAACCGTAGGCATGAACAACAGGTCCGCGCCCGCGGCGCGCAGCCGGTCGGCGTCGGCCTCCGGCGTGCGCGGGTAGCGGTCGAAGTCCTCGTTCTTACCGAACTGCAGCGGGTTGACGAACACGCTGACCACGACGCGCGCCGCGTGCTGGCGCGCGCGGTTCACCAGATCGATATGACCGGCATGCAGGTTGCCCATGGTCGGCACCAGCGCCACGCGCTCGCCGGCGCGGCGCCAGGCGCCCACCTGCGCACGAAGTTCAGCGAGCGTGTCGAGAATCTGCATGGCGGTGGATTGTCGGGGAAAGGCGCGCGCCGCGCCAGACGCCGGGGGCGGTCAGCCGAAGCAGTGCTCCGGCGCGGGATAGCTGCGGTCCTTGACCGCGCGCACATAGGCCTGCACCGCGGCCTCGACACTCGCGGCGCCCTCCATGAAGTTGCGCACGAAGCGCGGCCGGCGACCGCCGCCGATGCCGGTCGGGATGCCGAGGATGTCGTACAGCACCAGGATCTGGCCGTCCACGTCCGGCCCGGCACCGATGCCGATCACCGGCACGCGCGCCTTGCGCGTGATCTCCGCGCCCAGGGCCGAGGGCACGCATTCCAGCAGCAGCATGTCGGCGCCCGCCTCCTGCAGTGCCTCGGCGTCGCGAAGCATGGCCCGGGCCGCGGCCTCTTCGCGCCCCTGCACCTTGAAGCCACCAGTCTTGTGCACCAGCTGGGGCTTGAGCCCGATATGCCCGCAGACCGGCACGCCGCGCTCGGTGAGGTAATGCACGATGTCGGCCTGGATCTCGCCGCCCTCGAGCTTGACCATCTTCGCCCCGCCCTCCTGCATCAGCCGCCCGGCATTCATCAGCGCCTGTTCGCGCGTGGCATAGCTCAGGAACGGCATGTCGGCCATCAGGAAGGCGCGCGCCAGCCCGCGTGCGGTCACGCGCGTGTGATAGACCATGTCGTCCATGGTCACCGGCACGGTGGTGGTCAGACCGTGGATCACCATGCCGAGCGAATCGCCCACCAGCACCACGTCCACACCGGCGCGGTCTTCCAGCGCCGCAAAGCTGGCGTCATAGGCGGTCAGGCAGGCGATCTTCTCACCCTGCGCGCGCTGGTTGCGCAGATCGCTCAGGGTGAGCGCCTTGGCGGTGTCAGTGGCCATCGAGGGCGCACTATAACCGAAGCCGCGCAACACAGCAGCCGGCGTTTTCAGCCCGCGATGCGCACGGGGGATGGGAACGGGGGTGCCTCAACCCGGCAGCTGGATCACGGGGTCGTCCGTGGCCAGCGCTTCCAGCAGTCGCTCGAAGTCGCACGGCGCGCTGACCAGGTCCATGCGCGCGCTGTCCACCGTGATCAGGCGCGCCGCGCGGTAACGGCCGAAGAACGCGGTATAGGCGGTCGCCACCTGGTTGAGGTAGAGCAGCGACAGCGCGTGTTCCTCGGGCCGCGCGCGCTGGCGCACGCGCTGCATCAGCACCTCGATCGGCGCGTGCAGGTAGATCACGCAGTCGGGCTGCGGCGCCTCCCAGGCCAGGCGCTGCCAGATCTGCTCGTACAGGTCCATCTCGTGGCCGTCGAGGTTGAGCTGGGCGAAGATGCGGTCCTTCTCGAACAGGAAGTCGGCCACCCACTGGCGCTGGAACAGGTGGCCCTGGCGCAGCTGCTCGAGCTGGCGTGCGCGCTGCAGCAGGAAGCACAGCTGTGCCGGCAGCGCGTTGGCGCGGCGGTCCTGGTAGAAGCGCTCCAGGAACGGGTTGTGCTCGGGCTGTTCCAGCAGCGGCTCGACGCCCAGCGCCGCCCCGAGCCGGTGCGCCAGCGTGGTCTTGCCGGCGCCGATCGGCCCATCGATCGCGATATAGCGCAGCGACTCTAGTCCCGCCATGACTCAAGACCCGTATCGTTCAGACGCTGTGTGAGCTCGCGCACCCGGCCGAGGCCGGGGATCTCGAGTTCCGGCGCGATGTCGCGCAGCGGATACAGCACGAAGTTGCGCTCGGCGAGACGCGGGTGTGGCAGCTTGAGTCCCGGCTCGTCCAGCACCGTGTCGCCATGGACCAGCAGGTCGAGATCCAGGCTGCGTGGCGCCCAGCGCGCGCCGCGCCGGCGGCCGTGCGCCGCCTCCAGCGCCTGCAGGGCCTGCAGCAGCTCGCGTGGGCTCAACCCAGTCTTCAAGAGCGCGACGGCGTTGCAGAAATCGGGTTGCGGCGCGGGACGGCCGTCCGGGCCGACGGCGACGCTGCGATACAGCGGTGAGCGGACCAGTAGCCGGGTGCGCGGCAACTGGCCGAGCTCGTCCAGCGCACGCCGGACGTGGATGGCGGGCTGGTCGAGATTGCTGCCCAAGGCAACCGCCGCGCGCGCAGCCTCAGCCGGGGGCATTGGGCGTAGCTCCCTGCCCGCCACCACGACGCCGGCGGCGGCGTCGCCGTCCGCGCCGCTGCGGAGGCTCGCCGCCCGGCGCCTGCGCCGTCATGCGATCGCGCACCTCGGGCGTGGCGGTCTGGAACTCGGTCCACCACTGCGCCAGCGCTGGATCGGCCTCGCCGGACTCGGCGCGCAGCAGCAGGAAGTCGTAGGCGGCGCGGAAACGCGGATGTGCCATCAGCCGGTGCGGGTTACGGCCGCGGCGGTTGTCGAAGCGCAGCTGCTGCTGCCAGATCTCGCGCATCGGCACGCTGAAGCGCTTGGGCAGCGCAATGACGGCGTTCTGCTGCTCGACCACGTCCTGCGCCGCCTGGGCCAGCGCCGCGTGCGGGTGCTGCCCGGCGGCGATGGCGCCCTCCATGCGCAGGCGCACCGGCTCCCACAGCAGCGCCGCGAACAGGAAGGTGGGCGTGACCGGTTTGTCCTCGGCGATGCGCTGCTCGGTATTGCGCAATGCACGGGTCAGCAGCGTCAGCGGGAAATCGCCGAGCTGCTGGGTCAGCGCCGCCTCGGTGAGCGGGAACAGCTGAGCGAACAGGCCGTAGTGCCGCAGCTTCTCGAAGGCCTCGAGGGCGTAGCGCGACAGCAGCAGCTTGAGGATCTCGTCGAACAGCCGCGCCGGCGGCACCTCGGCCAGCAGGGGGCCGAGCCGGAACAGGGGTGCCTCGGTGTCCGGGTGGATGTTGAAGCCGAGCTTGGCCATGAAGCGCACCGCGCGCAGCATGCGCACCGGGTCCTCGCGGTAACGGGTCTCGGCGTCGCCGATCAGGCGCAGCACGCCGGCCCGGATGTCGGCCATGCCGCCGACATAGTCCACGATCGAATAGTCCGCGATGTTGTAGAACAGCGCGTTGATGGTGAAGTCGCGGCGGAAGGCGTCGTCCTCGCGCGTGCCATAGACGTTGTCGCGCAGGATGCGCCCGCCCTGGTCGAGCTCGGCGTCGTCGTCCGGTGTGCGCGGCGCGGCGCGAAAGGTGGCCACCTCGATGATCTCGGGCCCCATGCGCACATGCGCCAGCACGAAGCGCCGGCCGATCAGCCGGCAGTTGCGCTTGAACAGCGCCTGCACCTCCTCGGGCCGCGCCGAGGTGGCGACGTCGAAGTCCTTGGGCTCATGGCCGAGCAGCAGGTCGCGCAGGCCACCGCCGACCAGATAGGCCTCGAAACCGGCGTCCTTGAGCGTGTACAGCACCTTCAGCGCGCCGCGCGAGATGCTGGCGCGCGAGATCGGGTGATCCGGGCGCGCGATGACGGTAGGCAGGGTAATGGCTGGAAATCCGAGTGTTGTGAGCGGCTTGTGCCCCCGCGGGGCGACGGTATAATACACGGCCGCCGCAATCCGGCGCATCCTCGCTCCCATCGTCTAGAGGCCTAGGACGGAGCCCTCTCAAGGCTTAAACCGGGGTTCGAATCCCCGTGGGAGCGCCATCTTCATGACGCAATCTGCCGCACAACCGCCTGTCCTTTGTAGCAAAAGCCTTCAGAAATTGAAGGCTTTTCGTTCAATTCGCTTGATGCAGACTTTACGTTCTGTGCCCCTTCAGGTCGCGGGAATCCCGTAGTACGGCACGCTGTGCTTGCACAATTTCATTGGAGATCTCATGGCACTGCAGTACGACCCACATACCTCAGAGATCAGCTACGAAGGCAAGGTTATCGGGAAATACGTATATATCGAGGGGGTTGCCAGGGTACAGTTCGACATCACCTACGAATGCGGCCAGGACGAGTGGGTTGTCCCATTGTCATGGTTCGACTACGGGCTTAATCAGCTGGAGAAGCACAAGCCGCGGAACCCGGTCATTGCACTGGTAGTAGAAACGTCGTCCAGTGACATCGAGGAGGAGTTTGAGGTAGTCCGCTTCCTGACAGAAAAGACGGTGAAGCAGGATGGATACGTCTGGCGCTTTCACAAGACGGACTCGGATACTTGGCCTTCTCTGCTTCATGCACACGACTACGATCAGAAACTTGTCCTTGATGCTCTGACCGGCGACATATACGACACAATGACGCGTCAACGTTGCAAACGTCTCAGCCAGAAAGGTCTCGAACAGATCTATCAGAAACTGCGGGCCTCCCGTGACTTTGCTGACAAACTTAATAAACTCGTCACTTAGCTGATCCGCTTCCGCTGTGTGTCGCTGGCACTGCGAGCAGCATTGACCGCCTCACGCCAGATGCCAAGATGCTCTTGCCGCCACCAAGTTTGAATTCCTTGTTTATGAAGTAAACGTTCTACCTTCCGTCTCGTGGGGGAGGCTCCGACCTTCACTAGTTCTCGAACTACACGGTTGATTACGGTCACGAAACGTTGATGCTTCTCGCGACGGCTCCTCTCGGTGAAATCTACATATCTTTTTCTCAGTAGTTCGTATTGGGCGGGAAATCGCGCTTTCAAAGATCCTGCGTCCACTTGCAGCAATCGCGCGATACGGCCTGGTGCGATACAGGCATCTGGACTTTCGCTATTGCAGAGTCGCAGCAACTTCACCGAGACATCGTTCCAATCCTTGAATTCGCGCGTGTCTCGCTGGGACCATACCCCTTTCGGTGCGGTTGCAGCACCAATATGGGGCTCCTCCGCCTCAATTAGCAAACTGTGTAGCGGTGTTCCGGAAACCCAGGCCAAGCGCGACAGATACTCCAAGGTGGGGACGATGTCAGATCGGAACCACATCCATACTGTATTCTTGGGTGCACCGATTAGCCTAGCCAGTTGAGTAATGTTTCCATCCGTCAGCTGTTCCAGGACGCGTTCAAGACACCTGAGCAAGCTGCTTGCCGTGCGCAATTGCGCCCCTGCGCTTGTCAATTGAATCGTTTTTGCCATCTCCTTCGCAGTCCAAATCTCCCACTCAGTAGCCCGCTCAACCCCGGCGCGAGTCCCTAGGAACGCCCCGCAGACAGAACAGTGGCCTGGCCTGTAGGAAGCTCCCAGCGGCCTCATCTGGGTCCCGCACCTGTGGCACGCCGTTGACAGAAGAACACCGTGATCTGGGCATGCGAAGACTGAACCCACCGACCATAGCAACTGCTCGTACAATGGTTCTTTGCGCTTCTCAACATCGTCCAAACAAAGAGCGCACCATGCTCGTTTCCGCCTGGATATACTTCCTGGCTGCATCATCACGTAGAGTCCGATCGTTGTACTCCGCAGATTAGCCTGCCCCGTTAGCTGAGTAAGGACGTCGAGCACGTCCGCAGTTACCCCGTTTCCAATGTTGATGGTGTTGTTGAGCAGCTTCGCACGCAGCGTTGGATAACGCGTTCCCTGATTCACCCTAGTTGAGCGCTTACCTACAGCGAGGCTCATGAGGTTGGTAACTGTTACATGGTGCGCTTCAGCGAGCCGCGCCACATAGCTCGCAAGACTCTCGACACGAGTGGTACCAAGGCCAAAGGGCCTCAGCCCGTACAATACGGTGCGAGGAGGCACTATCGGCTCATCGATTCTGGCTGCGAGAACAGCGGGTTTACGCGCCAAGTGCAGCCACCCCAACGGGATCGCGAACCGGATTTCGCGTGCCTGGACGCCTCCGGTCGCGTCTACGTGACTGCTTCACCGCTGATTCAACTGGCGCTGGTTGCGGGACTTTGACAGCTGACATCTCCTTCAGTAAAACATCGTTCGACGGTCCACCCAGACTCGATTCCCCCTGCGAAATCTCTTCCAGCATCATCGCAAGCTGGCGGTTGGTTAGCGCCCGGTTTTCAAGCACGGATTGGCCAATACTGCGGTCCCCCCTCTCGAGTGCTGTTCGCAATGCGTCACAAAGCCAGTCTTTGAGTACGCCTACGCAGCCGAGAGTCTTTAAAAACACCAAGTCCAGGTCCTGTAGGAAGCGTGCTGGCAGCTTCAGAGGCAGGTCAGCCGCCAGTGTGTCGAGAGCAGATGCAAAGGCGTCACGGTCGTCCGCAAGATCCGGAAAGTATCGAGGAATGTGAACAAGGTTGCGCCGCCGACTCAACTGGCCACTCAGATCAAGACCATCGAGCAGCTCATATGTACCGGACAGCACATGCTTGACGCCCGTAAGAGAAGCGCGAGTCTTGATGGTGTCAAGCTGACCGCGTAGACCGCGATTACTCGCAACCCGCAGAACATGCTGCGCTTCGTCAATAAACAATGCCTGGAGGCGACGGTGGGTCATGGCACTGTCGGCCGAATCCCTGAAGATGCTCAATGCCGGCGTCTTCGCCGTGCAGTTAGCCAGCAGAAAACGCGTTTGCGGGTCGAGCTCCACCTTCCGCTTCTTGTCGAGCATCGGTTCATTAAGCGCTTTAAGGATGTCCCGATAGAAGAGAACCCAATCGAAGATTCCGCGCTCCGGATGACGTAGCTCGACAAACACCACGGGTACGTATGACGGATCGGCTTTCATGGCTGCCAACTCTTGTTTCAGAATATTGGCGATGCAGATACGAATTAAACGTGTCTTACCGACACCGGTGGGTCCAACGAGATAGGTGATGGGCTTGTTCGGTGTGCCGCAAAGGATCGACATCAACTCGTCTTCGGCATCAGCCATGCGCGCATGCCGCACTATCTGACGACGAAATTCCTCAACAACATCGTCAATCTCTTTGCGCGAGCGTGACTTAGGATTTCTCATACACCCGCATCCTGATAATGTTGAAGCGGCTTGCGCTTCCGGCGTTGGATGCGAATAGATGGCGTGGCATCCACCTTCGCTGCTACAGCTATCGGCGGATTCAGATGACTCGCCCGATGCTCGCCATCGCGGAGTTGCTCCAGCGATTTCACTTCCGTCTGTTCGGCCTTGAGCAGGAACTGACCAAGTCGTGCGGCACTGGCAGACCTCGACTTCTCGACAACCTGACGACCCCGCATTAGCTCCTGACTGGCGCGCTGAACCTCGGATACCGTGCGGCCGTTGAAGACGTGGTAATACTCCGATCGACAAGTAAGCCACTGCCCCTCCACATAGGCATAGGCGACACCGGCGTTATAGGGGTCGTAGCGCACGGCGACGCGCTTATTGACGACTCCCGGTCGACGGAAGGCATCATTCCAATAATGCAGGTAATTCACCTTGATCCCTCGACTAGGGAGGACTTTTGCTCGTCCATTCCTAGTCGAAGGACAAGTGAGTAGCTCGAACATGCTGTCGTAGGGAATCAAAGTGAATTTGCGATAGCCCGACAACCGCAAGCCGTCCTCGAGTGCCTGCTTTGGGGTCATCCGCAGAGCCGGGTGAAGACTGGCTTCGTAGCACTCACGCAACCACCCATCAAATAGGCCGATGAAATCTGGAAGGGTCCATACGGCGAGCGACTTTGGGTTTACCATCTTCGTAACAGTCCGAACGTTACGCATGAGTTTGGTGTTCCCGCGGAGGTTGTGAATAAGCTGGCTTTGGCTGACTCCAAAGTGTCGCTCAACCACCGAGCCATTCCGCGACTGAGCCGCTGGCCGAATCTTCTGTGACCGCCTGAATGCAGCGAGTAGCGTTTGGAAATAGGCGCCCAGGAATTCTGCGCCGCGATCGGTCACGACGAACTGAGGAAGACGTCCATATCTGCGCACACAGTCGCGGAGCACCATCATGCAAGCGCGATGACTCGGCTTCTCGAACGAAATGCAGAACGCGATAACCATTCGCGTATGGGCATCAATCATGAGCGTCAGCCACGGTCGCCCGAGGTTGAGCCCTGATTTTGAGGCTACAAGCTCGATCTCCAGTTGCGTGTGGTCGATATGCGCAATCTCGAAAGGCCGGGACCCATGACGAGGCGTGCTCTGCTCCAGCAACCAGAAAAACTCTTCTACCTGATAGGCAGCGCGGTCACCTTCGCGCTTGCGCACCTGAGCAGCCCGAGGCCGCGCTCGAATCCTGGCGAGAAACGTCTTGAAGCTGGTTGTCGGTATCCCACGCTGCTCGGCGAGCTCCAAAAACTTCCCGTACACAGCCCAAGGTGTGGATGAGCGCAGGTCTTCGTACTTGGTCTCGGCAACCTCATTGATCAGGTCGAGGACGCTGGCCGGAAGGCGTTCGCCGCGCCGACCCTTGCGCTTGTGCTGAGGCAGCAACCCGACATAACCATTGCCATAGGTCTGCTCCGCGCTGCGGTACGCTGCAAGGTAACTGAACAACGTGCGGGCAGAGACATCTCCGCCCTGAACCTTTTGGCCTGCCAGATATGGCTCAATCAATGCTGATCGGCGGTTGGCTTCCTGCAGATCCTGTTTGCTGGCTCCGCGCAACAGAGCGTCGGCCGGATTTTCCCGTATCGCGATACTACGTATCGGCTGAATTCGCCCTTCAGCAATGCAACGCTCGAAATCGCCACGAGATAGTGTCGCAACCTTGCCGTCTTCGTTCTTCAGCGAGACCTCGTTGACACCCGTATTCACTACCTCCCAGTCCTTACCATCCCATGCCAGAGCAGTTCCTGTCTCAAAAACGATCTCGAGGTTGACCACCTCATGGGTCGTTTGCCTGCTTTTAAAAGCGCGATGGGCAGTAGCCGCATGTACATCACGGAACACTCGTACGTGTTCGCAGCTGGTCAGAGTTTCGTCATCCAGATTACAGATCAGGATATGCCTGGCGATCATCGCGTAAATTAGATCAGGGCCTGTATCACCTGCTTGCTGGAGCAGATCGCTGAGCATCAGGAAGCTCTGTCCCCTAAACAGCCGGACGATGCGAGCAACCTCCTCCGGATCCGGCGCCGGGGATCGTTCCGAAAGATAGTCCTCCAGGAACACCAGGTTCTGGTGCAGGACGAGGTCGATCTCGGCAGATGTGCGGACCCGGTAACCTAGTTGATACTGATTGGCATATTCCTCACCAGGAGGACACCTCCACCGCCCATCGGCGTCGCGCGCGTAGCGATGTGGTTGCTGCTTGGCGAGCCTTTCAAGTTCATCTTCGTACTTCCACTCTTCCCACCACATGCCATCTCGGCATATGACAAAGAAATCCGGGGTGTGCCATGTGCCAGTCTTACGCCCACCGCGGCCTTGCCAGCGCAAGATTATGCGCGGCGGTTGGTCGTAGAACTCGAGAACGTTGTCTTCGTATTCCTTCCGGTAGATGGCCGGGAGCTCAAGTGTATGGCTCTCGGCCTGAATCGTGAGTCCCATCTTCACACTGGGATAGCGGACGCAGACGTTCCCGCGTCCACCTTGTACGTTCCGTGACGGCGGCGAAGACCGAATCTGCTCAACGACCGAGCGCGCTGCCGCACTAAGGCTAAGTTTGTCGTAGAGAGCTGTAAGCTGTTCAGGTGCCAGCATGGATTTTTGTGCCCGGCGGGGCATGCGCCCCGCCATGGCACCCTTAGGTTACTGGAGCTATTTAAGCTGCTCGTTGCACACGGGTTTCCACTTCGCAATGAGGTCGGCTTCCTCCCTCTTGCGCGCTGCCTCATCACTCGATGAGACGTGTGCGTGGATGTGTGTAGCGCCGTTACGCCTGGCACAGGCCTCTTTCTCGTGATCAGCAAGCCTGTCTGCGAGGTTCTTGGTCTGGCCAATGTAAATGGGCACCCATCTGCCACTGCCAGGGGAGGTTTCCTTGGCATATATGTAATTACCCGAGGCCTCCTTCCAGGCCGTATTGAAGCCATGAATCCAATAGCCGTACTTCTGGCCAGATGCGCCTTCCCAATAAATATCCGGTTGACTCATTTCATTTCTCCACAATCCAAATATTCGACAGATCGAGCCAGATCAGGGCCGGTGGATCAGTTAAAATCTCCTTCAATGAAGCAGATGAATCAGTAGACAAAAAAACTCATGCGATTCGTAGATACGCGTATTCCACCCCACCGGTGGGGGCTGACATTTCCTGTCGCAGCAGATAACCCTTCTCCCACAGTGCCTTGAGCTTGGTGCTTGCGTTCTGGGCGGTCAGCTTCAGGGCCTTACACACTTCCGAGGTAAACACCGGGCTGGTTCGTCCGGAAACGTAGTCCAGTACGTCCCGTGTGCCGCGTGAAGCCTGAGGTCCAATCCAATCCACACGATTCTCATCCCAGATACAAAGCGGCTGGTCTTTCTTCAAGGCCGCTGCGTCCCAGTTCTCACGTAAGTCAGGATGCTGCACATGCACCAAGCAGAACCCCTTGTCCTTGCGATAGCGGCGCGCCAACTCGACTACCGATTCGCGAGGTGCCGAAGCATCTGTACGCTTCACTCGCTTCAACGAAATCTGAAACACCTTCACACCAGGATTAGCCTCGACAACCTGGAGCAGCCTAGCGTGGATTTCACGACCCTCATCTACGCCCCAGGCGTCATCACGCTCCATATAGTCACGCAAATCGATAAGGACATTCTGCTTCATTGAGATCATTGAATCAGATTCTTGGCCATTCGTCAAGCCGGAACATGAAACCAATATGAGTACCCGGCAATGAGGGGCGTCCTTCCAAGCACTGGGCGCGGTGCGGGCGATAGCCGTCCTGTGAAGGCAGAAGGTGCACCATGGAACGTTCCAGCCGGACGTTAAGTTCAGCATGTAAGCGAATCGCACAATCTGCGCTGCGCTTGAGTCCGGCCCCACGCCCACGTCCGTGACGCGATAGACCCTGCCGGAAGAGTTCGACCATCAGGTCGGTATCACTCAGCCGCACTAGCGTCGGGAACTCGCTCATCAAAGCGGGCCGCAGAGTATTCAGGACACCACGTCCGCTATCTGACACGGCAACCATGACAGAATTGGACTGCGCGTAAGTCTGTAGCGCGGCAAAACCATCAAGCCGCGTTTCACTGTGCTGGTAAATATTGTCGACTAGCTCAGCAAAAGCGGTAAAAATAGTGGTGTGGATCCTATCGCCTGCGCCGGCCTGCTGATGCTCGGCCCAGTGTGCAACCGAATCTGCGAGCCTGCCGGGCAGGCTACGGTCAATCGCTCCACCCGGCTGATATTTGATTGGCGCAATCTCAACCAGCGCGACACTGGACCCCCCATACTTTTTTGCACCGGAAATACTTGGTCTTTGTGGGATAACGTCAATGCCAGGATTCAAATGATCAAAGAAGCCCAGCCGATTAAGGTAAGTATAGGCGTTGCTACGCGTACTGCTAAAGTTCAAAGCAACAGCTCGTCCGGAGTCGGCAAGCTGATTGACGTAACTCAAGAGTCGTATCCCGGCATCCACCATCACTTTGCAGTCGTTGGCGACGTGAATCTCAACAGCATCGCATTCCTCGCCAAACGCGCGTGTGCAGCCTGATAACGAGCGCTCAAGACCTTCCCACCCGAGCCACCCAGCCCGGAATACGACTGAAAGCTTCATGGCCTTCCTCGCATTCCTACTACCCCATTGTTGTGAGCCTAGCCGCCTTCGATATGGCGTCAATCAACTAATCTTTGCCCCTTGAACCCCTAGTCCTGCGAGTATGCACTCCGAGCGACTGGACACGACTCACCCGAGACACGCTGGACCGGCTCAACTCTCTGAGAATCCCGCAATTCTCCGATGTTTGGACTTGGTGACATAAGTGCCGCAGCTGTTCCAGTTGGTCCTTCAGCCGTCGAAGATCGCGAATACGCTCGCTTACGTGCCCAACATGCGCGTCCAGCAACTCATTGACCCCGGCGCAGTTCCGACCAGGCGCGTCGCGAAACCTCAGCAGGGTGCGGATCTCGTCATGGGTCATGTCCAGAGAGCGGCAATGGCGGATAAAGGACAGTCGCTCGAGATGATTTCTTCCGTAGAGGCGATAGTTCCCAGCGGTACGCTTGGGTTTCGGCAACAAGCCCTCGCGTTCGTAATAGCGAATGGTTTCAACTTGGCAATCGGCCTGTTTTGCTAACTGTCCGATCCTGAGACCTGCGTTCATCTATCTGCTCACTTGCTTGCTTGACCCTATAGTAGCTACAGGGTGTTCAATGCTGCAATCAAGGCCATGTCCGACGCTCATGAACGATTCTTGCAGCGATAATTGCGCCACACGGCGAATCCCGGTTTCGCCGCGATTCCGGCGCGCGCTGTGGATCGCGCTGGTCGTCAACGCAGTCATGTTCGGGGTGGAATTCACCGCCGGCCTGAGCGCCGGGTCGGTATCGCTCTTGGCAGACGCGGTAGATTTCCTTGGCGATGCTGGCAACTACGGGCTATCCCTGTTTGTGCTGTCCATGCTGCCGGTCTGGCGTTCGCGCGCGGCCCTGCTCAAGGGTCTGACAATGGGTAGCTACGGCATTTACGTGCTGGGTCAGGCGGCCTGGAACGCCGCCGCCGGCGTCGTGCCGGAGGCGATGACCATGGGCGCCGTCGCTTTTCTGGCTTTGGCCGCCAACGTCTCCGTAGCGGCCCTGCTGTATGCTTTCCGCGAGGGCGATGCCAACATGCGCTCGGTGTGGCTGTGCTCGCGCAACGACGCCATCGGCAATGTCGCGGTCATGCTGGCGGCGGTGGGTGTGTTCGGCACCGGCAGCGCATGGCCCGACCTCACCGTCGCGATCGCGATGGGTCTGCTGGGCTTAACTGCCGCCTACAGCGTCATTCGTCATGCCCGCGCTGAACTCAAGGAAGAAACCTCGTCTGCATGAACAAAACTAGACCTAAGTGGTCCTACCTGCCTGGTTGACCGGAAACCACAAGCTGATAGCCTGATGCGCATGAATCGGTTTCGTACCAAGCACCATTGGCTGATGCTGTTGTGTATCGCCGTCATCGCACTGCGTGTGACTGGCATGCACCTGCACCTGTGCCTTGACGGCCAGGAACCGGCGCAGACTCTGCACTTGACAGATTCCGGCGTACATGACGACGAAGGGCACGCCGCCGGCGGGCATGCGGACGTGGACCTCAGCCTGCCCGGTGATGGCCTGGTCAAGAAACTGTCCGGCTTCGATTTGCCAGTTCTGCTGGCGTTCCTGGTCACGCTGGTAACGATTGTCCGCGCACCCATACCCTTGCGACCTGGTCCGGCCCGGATCCGATCGACTGCTTCGATACGCTTCTTCCAGCCGCCCCTGCGCGCACCGCCCATCTAAGCCTCCTCCGACGTTCATCCGATCGTTGACCGTCATGCCTGGAAGGCATGGCTGTGCCATTGGAGGCATTCATGCTATTCGCTCATACACGCGCAGCGTGCGCGAGTTTTCTGTTTTTGGGGCTGCTCGTCTGTACCGCAGCCCGGGCCGAAGCGCCACCGGCGGGACCGCCGCTGAGCTTGCGCGAGGCGGTGCAATTGACGCTGCAGCGCAATCCCGACCTGCAGGTCTTTGCCTTTGCATTGCGTGCCCAGGACGCGCGTACCCAGCAGGCCGGACTACGGCCGCCCCCAGAATTGTCGGCCGAGATCGAAAACGCCCTGGGCAGTGGCGAGACGAAGGGCTTCGATACCGCCGAAGCCACGTTCGCGCTATCCCAGGTGATCGAACTGGGCGGTAAACGCAGCCGCCGCATCGCCGCCTCCCAGCTTGGCCGTGAGGCACTGAGCGTCGAGCAGCAGGCGGCGCAGCTCGACGTCCTGGCCGAAGTGACCCGTCGCTTCGTACACGTGGCCTCGGATCAAGAACAGCTCGCGCTGACCCGACGCGCCACCGAACTCACCCGGACCACCGTCGCCGCCGTGCAACGGCGCGTCGAGGCCGCCAAGTCACCGGATGTCGAGCTGTACCGCGCCCGCGCATCGCTGACGCGCGCGGAGATCGACCTGAGGCATGCCGAACACGAGCTGCTCGCCTCGCGCCGCAAGCTGGCCGCGATGTGGGGAGAGCGGGAGGCGAGGTTCGGCACGGTAGAGGCCGACTTATACGCCATGCCAGCGCCCACCCCGTACGAGCAGCTGGTCGCACGCATGGCCGCGAACCCCGACTTCGTCCGCTTCGCGAGCGAGGCGCGGCTGCGTGACGCCGAGATCCGCCTCGCCGAGGCCCGCCGCCGGCCGGATGTCACGTTGACTGGCGGCATAAGGCGCCTGCAGGAAACCAGTGATACCGCCTTCGTTGTTGGATTCTCCGTGCCGCTGTTCGCCGGCCGCCAGGCGGCGCCTGCCATCGCCGAGGCGCAGGCACTGCGTGGGCAGACCGATGCCGAACGCGAGGCCGCTTTCGTCAAGGCCCAGGCGCAAGTCTACGAGCTGTACCAGGAACTGGCGCATGCCATCAACGAAACCGGCACGCTCAAGCAAGACGTGCTGCCACAAATGGAAGAAGCGCTCAAGCAGACCGAGTATGCCTACGACCGCGGGCGCTACAGCTATCTCGAGCTGGTGGACGGCCAGCGCGCCTATCTCGACAGTCAGCGCGCCTTGATCGAAGCCGCCACCACCGCCCAGACCCTCCAGGCCGAAATCGAGCGCCTGACCGGCGAACCACTCGCCGCCGGCGCGTACTGACGGAAATTACCCATGAAAAACTACAAACTGATTGTTCTCCTGGGTCTCACCCTGAGCCTCGGCGCCTGCGATACGTCCGGGCCCACGGCCACCAACGCAGAACCGACAGAAGCCTCTCACGCCGAGTCTGGACATGACGCACACGAGGGCGAAGAACCCCAGGAGTCCGAGGGACTCATCAAGCTGAGTGCCGGGCAGGCCACCGCCGCAGGTATCGAGATGGCGATGGCTGGTCCCGCCAGGATCCGCGAAGTCCTGACACTCTACGGCACGGTCCGGCCGAATGCCGAGCGCGTGCGTGACGTGACGGCGCGCTATCCCGGCATCATCCGCAGCGTGGCGCGGCGGGTGGGTGATGCGGTGCGCGAGGGCGAAACCCTGGCCATGGTGGAATCCAACGAGAGCCTGCGCACCTACCCCGTCGTCTCGCCACTGTCCGGTGTGATCACCGAGCGCCGCGCCAACCCCGGCGAGTACACCGGCGAAGGACCGCTGTTTGTCGTAACAGACCTGTCCAGCGTCTGGGTCGAGCTGTCGCTGTTCCCGCGTGATCTCGCCAAGGTGCACGTGGGCCAGCCGGTGCGCGTGCGCAATGTGGACGGCGGCATCGAAGCCAACGGCCAGATCGTCTATGTCGCACCACTCGGACAAGCCGAAAGCCAGACTTTGACCGCACGTGTGCTGATCGCCAATCCCGAGCGGCACTGGGCGCCTGGGCTGTATGTCACCGCCGAGGTCACCCTGGCCGAGTCTGAGGTGGCGGTGGCGGTCAAAAGTACCGCCCTGCAAACGGTTGAAAACCGCAGCGTGGTGTTTGTGGCCGAGGCTCGAGGTTTCCGCCTCCAGCCGGTCTCAACCGGGCGCAGCGACGGCGAATTCACCGAGATTACCCAAGGGCTCGCCTCCGGCAGCCGCTACGCCGCCGCCAACAGCTTCGTGCTCAAGTCGGAGCTGGGCAAGGGCGAAGCGGATCACGAGCACTGAGGCACAGTCATGATTGATGCATTGATCCGTTTGTCCATCGAGCGCCGCTGGGTGGTGCTGTTCCTGGTCGCCGTCCTCGCCGGGCTTGGCGTCTACAACTACCAGCGCCTGCCGATCGATGCCGTCCCGGACATCACCAACGTCCAGGTCCAGATCAACACCCAGGCCGACGGCTATTCGCCGCTGGAGGTCGAGCAGCGCATTACCTTCCCGGTGGAAACCGCACTGGCTGGCTTGCCACGTCTCGAATACACCCGCTCGCTGTCGCGCTATGCCCTATCCCAGGTCACGGTCGTGTTTGAGGACGGCACGGACATCTACTTCGCCCGCAACCTGGTTAATGAACGTCTGCAGCAAGTCAAAAGCCAGCTGCCAGCCGGGATCGAGCCGCAGATGGGCCCGATCGCGACCGGCCTGGGCGAAATCTACCTGTATACGGTTGAAGCCAAAGCCGATGCCCGACAGCCGGACGGCTCCGCGTATGACGCCACCGCCCTGCGCACGATCCAGGACTGGATCATCCGCCCGCAGCTGCGCCAGGTGCCCGGCGTCACCGAGGTCAATTCCATCGGCGGCTACGAGAAGCAGTTTCACGTGACGCCCGACCCGGCGCGACTCCTGGCCTATGGACTGGCGATGGAGGACGTGGTCAAGGCGCTGGACCAGAACAACGCCAATGTCGGCGCCGGTTACATCGAGAAAAGTGGGGAGCAGTATCTCATCCGTGTACCGGGTCAACTGGGCAGGATCGCCGACATCGGGAGCGTGGTCATCGCCAACCGGAGTGGCCTGCCGATCACGGTTCGCGACGTGGCCGAAGTGGGATTGGGCAAGCAGCTGCGCACGGGCGCCGCTACCCGCGACGGCCGGGAAACTGTGCTGGGCACGGCAGTGATGCTGGTGGGCGAGAACAGCCGAACCGTGTCCCAGGCCATCGCCGCGAAACTCGCCGAAATCAGCAAGACACTGCCCGTGGGCGTATCTGCGGAGCCGGTTTACGACCGCACCGTGCTCGTCAACAAGACCATCGCCACCGTGCAGACCAATCTGTTCGAGGGCGCGCTGCTGGTGATGGCGGTGCTGCTGCTGATGCTGGGCAATGTCCGCGCCGCGGTCCTAACCGCGCTCGTGATCCCGCTGTCCATGCTGATCCTGATCACCGGCATGGTCGAGAACAAGGTCAGCGCCAACCTGATGTCGCTGGGCGCGCTGGACTTCGGCCTGATCGTGGACGGAGCCGTGATCATCGTCGAGAACTGCATCCTGCGGCTGGCCCAGCGCCAGCATCATCTCGGGCGCGTGCTGGACACCGAGGAGCGCTTTCACACGGTGTTCGCCGCGACCCGCGAGGTGTTCACGCCGAGTCTGATCAGCGTGCTTGTTGTGGTGCTGGTCAACCTGCCGATCTTCGCCCTGACCGGTGTCGAGGGAAAAATGTTCCGGCCCATGGCCTTCACTGTGGTCGTGGCGCTACTCGGCGCACTGATCCTGTCGCTGACCTTCGTGCCGGCGGCGGTAGCCTTGCTGCTGGGCGGACACATCACTGAGAAAGAGAACTGGCTGGTGGCCTGGGCCAAGCGGCGTTATGCACCGCTGCTAGGCCTTGCCCTGCGCCACGGCGGGATCACCCTTGGCGTGGCCGTGCTGCTGGTCCTTGGCGCTAGCGTTTTGGCGCTGCGCATGGGTGCCGAGTTCATTCCCAGCCTGGACGAGGGCGATATTGCGGTACAGGCCCTGCGCATCCCCGGCACTAGCTTGACGCAATCGGTGGACATGCAGCTGCGGCTGGAGAAGGCCGTGGCCACCCTGCCCGAGGTCAAGACCGTGTTTGCGCGCGTGGGCACGGCGGAGGTGGCTACCGACCCCATGCCGCCCAACATTGCCGACGGTTACGTCATGCTCAAGCCACACGAAGAATGGCCCGACCCGTCCAAGCCCAAGTCACAGTTGCTGGAAGAGCTGGAAAAGGTGCTGGAGTCCCAGCCCGGCAATGCCTACGAGATCTCCCAACCCATTCAGCTACGCTTTAACGAGCTGATTTCCGGCGTGCGCTCCGATCTGGGCATCAAGGTCTATGGCGATGACCTGGAGCAGCTTCTTGCGATCGGCAACCGCATCGCCGCCGTGCTCAATGGGATTCGGGGCGCAGAAGGCGTCAAGGTAGAGCAGGTTGCGGGCCTGCCGGTGCTCGCCATCGAACCCAACCTTGCCGCGATGGCCCGGTTCGGGCTCAACGTCGCCACGGTGCAGGACGTCCTGGCCGCGGCCCTGGGCGGCGAAGAAGCGGGCGCGGTGTTCGAGGGCGATAAGCGCTTTGCGATCGTGGTACGTCTGCCGGAAGCCCGGCGCGACGATCTGGACATGCTGGAACGGATGCCGATCCCCTTACCGCGTGGTGGCTACGTGCCGTTGTCGGAGGTAGCGAAACTCAACCTGGCGCCCGGCCCCAACCAGATCAGCCGCGAAAACGGCAAACGGCGCCTGGTGGTGAGCAGCAACGTGCGCGGGCGCGACCTAGGCACCTTTGTGACCGAGGTGCGGGGGAAAGTGGAATCGGGCGTCAAGCTGCCCAGCGGCTACTGGCTAGACTACGGCGGCACCTTCGAGCAACTCCAGTCGGCGGCACGTCGTCTGCAACTCCTGGTACCGGTGACGCTGGTGATGATCTTCGGCCTGCTCATGCTGACCTTCGGCTCGGCCAAGGATGCCCTGCTGGTCTTCAGCGGGGTGCCATTGGCGTTGACAGGAGGCGTTGCGGCCTTGTGGCTACGCGATATTCCGCTTTCGATTTCCGCCGGCGTAGGCTTCATCACCCTGTCGGGTGTTGCGGTGCTTACCGGCGTGGTGATGGTGTCTGCCTTCCGGCATCTACTGGAGGAAGGCCGGAAGCTCGGCGATGCCATTATCGAGGGTGCGCTCCTGCGTCTGCGGCCGATCCTGATGGTAGCGCTGGTTGCCAGCCTGGGCTTCCTGCCCATGGCGCTCAACACAGGGACCGGGGCGGAAGTCCAACGGCCGTTGGCCACCGTGGTCATCGGTGGCATCATCTCGGCGACACTGCTGACCCTTCTGGTGCTGCCTGTGCTCTACCGACTAACCTATCGAGGTGAGCGATGACTGGTCAAAGGACCGTCATACTGCGGGCATTCTTTGCCGGTTGGTGGCATCTCGTCCCAGCCCGGCGCGCGGATTGGCCTGGGGGAGCCACGGATCAATGCCTCCAGCGTCAGGCGCCTGGTACTACGGCGAGCATCTCGCTTGATGCGGCGCAGTTTTCTCATCTGGATATTACGAGCGTGCGGGTTGGTGCGCATACGATCGGGGGGCTGGCTTTTCCACGACCGCATCTACAAGTATGAGCCACTCTCGATTGCCCCGAGAACTTTTGCGACCGCACCAAGACCAGCGGGTGTTCCAAGCAGATCAATTGGTCTTTTCCCACCGAGCGCCGGTTGCGGCCGCCTAAGCCATTTAGCGAGCCACTTCTCCGTGTCGAAATCCTTCGCGCTGCTGGACGCGATCTCCTGCGCCATCGCTAGGAGCCGGGCCTTCGCGAGCACTGAATGGTCATGGACTTGGCTGCGCATGGCCCTTCGATGCTTGCTCGATTTTAGTCTTGGCTTTTTCACACGGCGATTATACGCACACCCGACGCAGACAAGACCCCGAACTCCTGATGTTGAACCTGCCCCTAGACATATGGACTCACGCGACTCTGGCTCTTGCTGGTTTAGCAGCGAAATCACGGACGGCACATATTCCTCACTCCGACCAACCTCAGGCGGCTTACCGAGGCTTAGCTGGGTGTAAATGGCCACAATATATTCCTTCAATTTCAAACTGTTCCCGTCGCAAGTCAATGACAATGGGCGCATTGTCAGGATTCCGAGAAACCAGTGACACCAATGGTCCGCTCTGCTGGAACACTTTTATTGTGATCTCTGGACCAGACGCTGGAAATAATTTGGCCACAACAATCTGGCCGTTGTCGGCGCTGGTAGTCGCGCGCACTCCTACCCAGTCGCCATCCTGTATACCCATGTCCTTCATGCTGTCACCAACGATGCGACGCAGATACTGCGCCTTGGGACGGAAGAGTCGTGTATCTACGCGGTAGTAATCATCGATGTCAGTAGTAGCCAATAGCGGCGGACCTGCGGCGACTCGTCCAACTAAGGGGAGCAGATCCTCAAACGGCGCATGGGTCACATCGCGCATGAGCTGAATGCCCCTATATTCGCCGGTCAGCTTCAGATAACCCTTCGCCTCCAGTGCGCGCAAATGTTGCTGTACTGTGGCGCGATTACATTTTCTGAAATGTGCAATCTCCGCTCTGGTCGGGGGCATTTGGTTACGTGCCATGAACCGCTGTATCAGGTCCAAGACCTTTTCCTGAGCGATTGAAAGCGGTGGTCGATCTTGCATTAATACCATACAGTTGTATGGTATCATTATTTATGAGGCACTACCTACAATCCGCATGGGAGGTCTGATGTCGCAGGCAAGCCGAATTGAATGGACGGAAGCAACCTGGAACCCAACCGTCGGTTGCACCAAAGTCTCGCCCGGCTGCAAGCACTGCTATGCAGAGACCTTGGCGAAGCGGCTGAAGGCGATGCAAACACCAGGCTATGAAAATGGCTTCAATCTCACCCTGCTAGCACAGCGCCTTGAGGAACCGCTCAAGCGAAAGCGACCGACGGTTTACTTTGTCAATTCAATGTCCGACTTATTCCATGCCGGCGTCCCCGACGCCTATATTGACCAAGTCATGGATGTCATTGCCCGGTCACCACGTCATACGTTTCAGATACTCACCAAACGAGCCGATCGCATGGCGAGCTATTTCAAGCACAGGCCGGTCCCGACCAATGCCTGGCTTGGCGTATCGGTAGAAAACAGAAAACATGGTGTACCTCGTATCGCTTACCTGCGTCAGGTGGCCGCACGCATCAGATTTCTATCGGTAGAACCTCTCCTTGAAGACGTGGGGGAGCTTGATCTAACTGATATTCACTGGGTCATCGTGGGCGGTGAATCGGGGCCTAAGGCAAGACCCATGAACCGTACCTGGGTGCTGGACATAAAGCGCCAATGCCGCGCTCACGGTGTACAGTTCTTCTTCAAACAATGGGGCGGATGGGGGGCCGATGGTAAACGTCGATCGAAAAAGGCCAATGGACGACTGCTTCGCGGACGCACCTGGGACGAAATGCCGAGGTTATCGGCAGACGCGTAAGCACGTATGACCCGCCGGCCATACAGTTGGAAGAATGGCCCGGACGAGATCCAGCAACATAGCATCGCGAAACACGAGGTGCTTCGTGCATACCTCGCCCGCTACTTCGCAACCCTTGTAAGCTACCCGCATCAGGATAGCCTGCGTCTAACCTTGGTTGACGGCTTCGCTGGCGGTGGTCTCTATATACACAGCGATACGCGGCAACCGGTGCTTGGCAGCCCCTTTATCTGCCTTGATGCAGTACGAGAGGCTGAAGCGCTCATCAATCTAGAGCGGCGCAAGCCCGTAAAACTCGATGTCAGTTACTTCTTCATCGAGAAGGACAGGCACGCCCATAAGCATCTCGACAAAGTGTTGCGGGATCACCAGTTCGGGAACAGGATCGGCGTCGATATTCATCTCCGTCATGCGCGTTTCCAGGATCAGGCGCAGGATATTATTAATTTCATCAGGGAGCGCAGTCCGCGAAACGGACGCTCGATATTTATCCTTGATCAATACGGGTATTCGGACGTTCCACGACCGCTGATCCACAGTATCTTCTCCAGCCTGCCGCGCGCCGAGGTCATACTGACCTTCGCAGTCGACTCGTTCCTGAACTATGCCAGCGACGGCGCTCTGACGAAGCAGTTGTTAGACGACATAGGCATTCCAGAAATCTTGAGAGGGCGAAGCATCGATGAGATCAAGAACTCAGAAGCGGATTGGCGCCTCTTCATTCAGAGCGGTCTCTACCATGGCCTAGTCACAGGCTGTGGCGCTCGCTACTTCACGCCATTCTTCATACGTAACAAGCGTGGGCACGGCGACTACTGGCTACTACATCTCTCGCAGCATGCGCGGGCCCGTGACGTGATGACCGAAGTACATTGGGCCAACCAGAACTACTTCATTCATTACGGCGGTGCGGGTCTGGACATGTTCCAGATG
Source organism: Nevskiales bacterium (assembly GCA_035574475.1). Classification (NCBI taxonomy): domain Bacteria; kingdom Pseudomonadati; phylum Pseudomonadota; class Gammaproteobacteria; order Nevskiales; species Nevskiales bacterium. The sequence goes on from DATLYR010000122.1 coordinate 27,314, forward strand.
GTGGGATATGACCCTGATCATGACGCAAAATTCAGGGGACAGCATGGGCTGGGCTTCGAGTTTGATGATGTCGCGCGCGGGCGCAGCCTGCAGGCGTTAAAGGAGCAAATACCCACCTGTATCTATGCGAATGACGAGGGATTGACGTTTGGTGAGCTATTTGCAGCCACCTGCAACGGCTCACCAGCATCCGCAGAGATATACAAAGAAGCGGTGCAAACGCTAATCCAGGAAAGGATCATCGAAGTGGTCAGTGAAGATGGCACGGTCCGCCGATCTGCGCAACAGATTCGGTATTCCGACCGGCTTATAGCGCCAGACCAACGGAGCCTGTTCCTCCCCTGACTGGTCGCGGATCGAGGCAGTGGCAATCACATCGATTTCTCAGGAGCGATTCAGCGCACTTGCCATGTTCGCTCGCCATCCGACTCTGATACTGATTTCAGAGGAACTGGAATGGTTCGCCGATGACCATGAACGAGTGCTTGGCGTTGTCACGAAACATCGTGAGGACCAAGATTACATGTTCGCCATACTGGGGCGGGACGAGAACCGGCGCTTTCGTTGCATAGATGTCTGTACCGAGTGTTACCCGACCCCAGGGCGTGCGCGTAGTGCGTTGATCGCCGCCATGGAACGAAATGCCAAGCTTTCGGACGAAGCCTATTGGCAGGGCGACGCTGGGCCGCGTGGTGTCGATCTATTTGAACCAGTGGCGCGTGAAGAGGAAATGCACCCGGGGTTCAGGGCAGCTGCCAAATCCGAGCATTTTTCGCCAGCTAGGGAACTTCTGTCGGAGCTAATGCACCACTGGCGCGACGTGGACGGTAATTTCGTTCAGCAGTTTCAGACGACGGGCTTTGACGCCAGGATATGGGAACTGTACCTGCACGCAATGCTTGTTGAGCAGTTTCTGCTCGTTGAGCGACCACAGCCATCCCCAGACTTCTTTGCGCACCGCGGCCCTAATGGAGGGTTCTTTCTTGAGGCCGTGACAGTGGGTGGTAATCCATCGGATGAGCAGCCTTCACTAGTCGATCCAATGACGTTACGTCCCACGAAGTCTCCGGAAGAGGTGCGGGCAATCCTCAGTCATGAGATGCCTATTCGCTACGGCAGCCCATTGTTTTCAAAACTCAAGAAGGCCTATTGGGAGCGACCCGAGGTCGCAGGCCATCCGTTGGTATTCGCTATAGCTGACTTCCACGAGCCATTCGCCATGACTTGGAGCGGCACTGCTCTCTTTGAATACCTATACGGGGTACGCCACGACTTTAGTTATTCAGAGGATGGAAAACTGCTTATTTCAGCAATGAAGATCGATACACATAAGCACGGGCAAAAGAAGGTGCCATCTGGGTACTTCTTCCAGCCATACGCCGAGAATGTCAGTGCAGTGCTCTTTTCCGCGACTGGGACAATCAGCAAATTCAACAGGATGGGCAAACTTGCTGGCTTCGGTTCACCGCGTGTCACGCTCCACCGGATTGGGACCTGCCAGGATCACGACCCCGATGCGTCAATGCCAAGACAGTTCGCCTTCGAAGTGGTGCCCGGCCAAATCAGGGAAACATGGGTTGAGGGGGTATCCGTGTTCCATAATCCAAATAGCAGGCACCCATTGGATCCAAACTTTCTGCCTGGCGCTGGGCACCATTTCTTTCGAAATGGCCGGATAGAGAGCATCGTTCCAGATTTTCACCCGTTCTCGTCGGTTACCCTTAATACCATTGTCGGCAAGTGATGCCGGACAAACCAGACCATAAACTGCGTCTACTGAAGTTTACTCGTACAAATCTGTTGGTATATGAAGACTATTAGGTAAATAGAAGTGCCTCGCGCCACCAGAACCTTCGCTTTCTTTGACGTTTGGCTGCAAGCTATAGGTAAAAAATGCCTGAGCACTTATGGGGAAAACCACACCGCCCGCCTCGCCCGCCGGCCTGCTGCCGCGCCTGGGCGCCGCGCTGTACGACCTGCTCTTGCTGCTGGCCTTGTTCTTCCTGGCCACCGCCCTGGTCGATCCGCTCATGCCACAGGATCACGTACCGGCGGGTTCGCTCTGGTTCCAGCTGTATCTGCTGCTGGTCGCCTTCCTCTTCTACGGCTGGTTCTGGACCCACGGCGGACAGACTCTGGGAATGCGTGCCTGGCGCCTGCGCGTGGTCACCCGCGACGGTGCCGCGCTGCGCTGGCCGCGCGCGGCCTTGCGCTTCCTGGTCGCGGTGCCCTCATGGCTCAGTCTGCTCGGGCTGCTGTGCTGCGCAATCGATGGCCACGCGCTGCACGACCGGCTCAGCGGCACACAGACGCTCAGGCTGCCGAAACCTTAGTCGCGCAGCGGGCGCAACACCCGCAACACCGGCGCAGGCCAATTGAGATAGCTCAGCCAGGCCAGTGCGGTCGCAGCCAGTACGGCGGTCGGCAGCCAGGCGCAGAGTAGCGGCGACAGGCCGTACACGAGGCCGGTACTCAGGGTAAGCTCATTGAGCAGGAAGAACAGCACGCCGACCACCATGCCGACGAACATGCGCTGCCCGGCGCCGGTGCTGCGCAACGGCCCGACCACGAAGGGGATCGCCAGCACCGCCATGACCAGTACCATGATCGGCACCGCTGCCTTGTTCCACAGCGCCATCTGGTACTGGCTGGTGTCCAGCCGGTACCGCTCCATGTAGCGTGTGTATTCGTACAGGGTGCGCATCGTCTGGCGTTCCGGCGGCAGCACGGACACCTGCAGCAGCGCCGGGTTGAGATTGGTGTTCCAGTCCATGCGCGGCAGCTGGTAGGAATGCAGGCGTTCGCCGCCGAACTCGGTGTAGCGCACCTCGAGCAGCTCCCAGCGTCCCTCCGCATAACGCGCGTTGGCCGCCTCGACGGCGATCTGCAGATCCCGTTGCGGGCCGAAGCGATACAGGCTGATGTCCTCCAGCAGCTGCGTGCTGACCACCTTGCCGACCCGGATGAAGCTGTCACCGTCGCGCAGCCACAGGCCACCCTCGAGCGTGATCCATTCGCCCTCGATGTTGTGCAGCGCCCGCAGGCGGTGCTCCAGCGCCTCGGCGCGGGGCGCCAGCCATTCACTGATGAACACGCACAGCAGCGCGAACAACAGTCCTGCGCGCAGCATGGAAGTCGCCAGCCGCATCAGCGACACGCCGGCTGCGCGCATCGCCACCAGCTCGCTGCCGCTGGCCAGCGCACCCAGGCCCAGCACCGAGCCGAGCAGCACGATGATCGGGAACAGCTCGTAAACGCCTCGCGGCAACTGCAGCACCACGAACTGCAGCGCCAGCAACAGGCCGTAGTTGCCCTTGCCCACCTCGGCCAGCTCGTCCACCAGGCTCAGGACGGTCGAGGTGGCCACGATCGCCAGAGCCACGATCAGCGTCGCACCGACCACCGAGGTCAAGATATAGCGGTGAACCAGATTCATGCGCGCTGCGCCTGGCGCCGGAGAGACGGCCACAGCTGCCCGGGCCAGAACACCCAGGCGATGAGCCCCAGCGCCAGGGCATGGATCCACCAGATGCCGATGGACGCGGGCAGCTCCTCCTGCGCCACCCACACTGCCGCCGCGGCGAGCAGGTTGGAATACAGCAGGTAACACAGCATGCCGACCACCAGCCGACCGTAACGGCCCTGACGCGGCGAAACCTGCGCCAGCGGAACGGCCAGCAGCACCAGGATGATGACCATCAGCGGCAGTGAGACGCGCCGCTGGATCTCGGCCTTGTCCGCCGCGGCGTCCGAGGCCAGCAAGACTGGGGTCGGCGTCGAATTGCGATTCAGGTTGAATTCGGACCGGGGCACGGGCAGGTGCAGGCCGTGCTGGCGGAAGCGTGTGATCTGGTAGTCGCTCTCGCCGGCATTGCCTTCGTAGCGCGTGCCCTCCACTAGCAGCAGGTCGCCCTCGCTGGTGGCCATGTCCAGGCGCTGGAAACCCTGCTCCGCGCGGATCAGCTTGACGCCGTCGCGACCCCGGAACCAGACCAGCACGTTACGCATCTCCCGCTGGTCGGCGGACACGTGTTCCGCCCACACGGCACCGCGACCACCGGCCAGGATCTGGAACTGGCCGGAACCGGTCGCGGCCAGGTTGGTGGCGAAGCGCGCATCCGCGCGCAGCTGGCTGGCCCGGCGCTTGGCCGCGGGCTCCAGCGTGAGGCTGAGCCAGGCGGTCAGCAGCGCCAGCACCAAGCCGAACAGCAGGAACGGCCGGTACAGTCGCGCCAAGCCGATGCCGCAGGCGTTGATGACCGCCATCTCGTTGTCGCGGTACAGACGGCCCAGCGACAGCAGGATCGCCAGGAGCAGCGAGATGGGGATCAGCGTCTTGAAGTAACTGGCACTGGTCGCGCCGACCAGGCTCAGGAGCAGTGCCCGCTCGAACTCGCCGCTGGCGGTGCGCGCCAGCAGCTGCGAAAAGGTGTTGCCGAGCATGATCGCCGCCAACACGACCGTGACCGCCAGCCAGGTCTTGAAGGTCTCGGACAGCAGGTAGCGGTCGATCAGGGTCAGGCGCATGGGGTGTATTTTCTCACCATATCCGTAAAATAGTCTCGTCCTGCGAAACGCACGCGTTTTTTCCGGTTTTGACCCGAGTGCAGCGGCGGTTCGTCCATGTTTTCAAGCCGCTGGCGTACCCGAGGGCGGCGGCAACCTCTCCACCAACCCCTGGGCCCGAGGAAGCGAGCGATGGAGTATTTTGTCAAGAGCGGTCATGCGGAAAAGCAGCGCGCAGCCTGCGTCGTGGTCGGCATTTTCTCACGGCGGCGTCTCTCGTCATCGGCCAGCGCCCTGGACAAAGCCAGCGATGGCGCGATCGCTGGCGTCATGCGGCGCGGCGACATGGACGGCGACCTCGGCCAGACACTGCTGCTGCACGGACTGCCGGGCCTGCTGTGCGATCGTGTCCTGCTGGTGGGCTGCGGGCGCGAGCGCGATTTCGACGAAGCCGCCTTCCGTAAGGCCAATGGCGCCGCGGCCCGGGCACTGCAGTCGACCGGCGCTCTCGATGCCGCAAGCTTTCTCACCGAGCTCGAAGTCAAGGGCCGCAACCCGCGCCGGAAAGTCGCCCAGGCCCTGCTCGCGACCGCCGAGCGTCTCTACCGCTTCGACGCCTGTAAGGGCGACTCCTCTGCGCGTGCCCGCACTCGCCTGGAGCGGCTGACCCTTCACGTCGAGCGACGCAGCGATCTGCCGGCGGGTGAAGCGGGACTGCGCGAAGCCGTGGCGATCAGCCGTGGAGTGAACTTGGCCAAGGATCTCGGCAATCTGCCCGGCAACATCTGCACGCCGGCCTATCTGGCCGAGCAGGCGCGCGAGTTGGGCAAGCGCCACGGCAAGATCCGGGTCAAAGTGCTGGAGCAGGCCGAGATGGAAAAACTCGGGATGGGCGCGCTGCTGTCGGTCGCCAAGGGCAGCCGCCAGCCGCCCAAGCTGATCGTCATGGAATACCACGGCGGCAAGAAAGGTGACAAACCACTGGCACTGGTCGGCAAGGGCCTGACCTTCGACGCCGGCGGCATCAGCCTCAAGCCCGCGGCCAAGATGGACGAGATGAAGTACGACATGTGCGGCGGCGCGGCCACGATCGCCGTGATACAGGTCGCCGCCGAGCTGGCCCTGCCACTCAATCTGGTGGGCGTGGTGCCGGCCTCGGAGAACCTGCCGGACGGCGCCGCCAACAAGCCCGGCGACATCGTCAAGTCCATGGCTGGTATCACCATCGAGGTGCTCAACACCGACGCCGAGGGTCGCCTGATCCTGTGCGATGCGCTGACCTATGTCGAGCGCAACTATGAACCCGAACTCGTGATCGACATGGCCACACTCACGGGTGCCTGTGTAGTGGCGTTGGGTCCGCATGCCAGTGGCCTGTTCAGCAACACGCCGGCGCTGACACGCAAGCTGCTCGCTGCCGGCGAGGACATCGGCGACCGCGCCTGGGAACTGCCGCTGTGGGAAGACTACCAGGAGATGCTCAAGAGCCCGTTCGCGGACGTGGCCAACGTCGGCGGTCGCGACGCCGGCGCCATTACCGCCGCCTGCTTCCTGCACCGTTTCACGCGCAAGCTGCGCTGGGCGCATCTGGACATCGCCGGCAGCGCCTGGGTCAGCAGCGGTGCGAACAAAGGTGCCACCGGGCGCCCGGTGCCGCTGCTGGCGCAGTTCCTGCTCGATCACGCAGCCCGCACCGGCCATGACTAAGATCGGTTTCTACGTGCTGCAGTCCGAAACCGCGGAGGGCAACGGGCGGCTCGGCTTGGCCTGCCGCATCGCCGAGAAAGCCCTGCGGGCCGGCAGCGGCGATGGCCAGCGTACCTACATTCACTGTCCCGATGAGGCCACGCTCGATGTGCTGGACGATCTGCTCTGGACCTTCCGCCAGGGCAGCTTCGTGGCGCACGAGCGGCTGGACCAGGTGCGCGACTGGCAGGACACCGCGCCGGTCATCCTCGGCTGTACCGAGCCGCCGTCGACGCTGAGCCAGGTGCTGATCAACCTCGCCGACCAGGTGCCGCTGTTCTTCAGCCGCTTCGAACGCGTGGCGGAGATCGTCGACCCCGCCGGGCGCGAAGCGGGGCGGCAGCGTTACCAGTTCTACAAGGATCGCGGCTACCCGCTGGAAACGCACAAGATCGAGTCCGACTGACGCGCATGGACAAAACCTTCGAACCGAAATCCATCGAGGCGAGATGGTACCCCCTGTGGGAGAGCCGCGGCTGGTTCGCGCCCCGGGGCGGTCCGAACGCTCCGGCTTACTGCATTATGATTCCGCCGCCCAACGTGACCGGCAGCCTGCACATGGGCCATGCGTTCCAGGACACGCTCATGGACGCGCTCACGCGCTACCACCGCATGCGGGGCGAGGCCACGCTGTGGCAGCCGGGCACCGACCATGCCGGCATCGCCACGCAGATGGTGGTGGAGCGGCAGCTCGCCGCGCAGGGCGTCACGCGCCATGACCTCGGCCGCGAGAAGTTCATCGAGCGCGTGTGGCAGTGGAAGGCCGAGTCCGGTGGCACCATCACGCGCCAGCTGCGCCGCCTCGGCGCCTCGGTGGACTGGTCGCGCGAGCGCTTCACCATGGACGAGGGCCTGTCGCGGGCCGTGACCGAAGTGTTCGTGCGCCTGTACGAGAAGGGGCTGATCTACCGCGGCCAGCGGCTGGTGAACTGGGACCCGGTCCTGCACACCGCGGTGTCCGACCTCGAAGTGATGTCGGAGGAAGAATCCGGGCAGTTGTGGCATCTGCGCTACCCGCTGGCCGATGGCAGCGGTCACCTCATCGTCGCCACGACGCGCCCGGAGACGATGCTCGGCGATACCGCCGTGGCCGTGCATCCGGAAGACGAGCGCTATCGGCATCTCATCGGCAGGACCATTCGCCTGCCGCTCGCCGACCGCGAGATCCCGATCATCGGCGACGCATACGTGGACCCGGCCTTCGGCTCCGGTTGCGTGAAGATCACGCCGGCGCACGACTTCAACGACTATGCCGTAGGCCAGCGCCACGGCCTGCCGATGATCAACATCTTCACGCCGGATGCGTCGCTCAACGACAGCGTACCGCCGACCTACCGCGGCCTGGACCGCTTTGTCGCGCGCAAGCGGATCATTGCCGATCTCGAGGCGGCTGGGCTGCTGGACAAGGTCGAGCCGCACAAGCTGATGGTGCCGCGTGGCGACCGCACGCACGCGGTCATCGAGCCCTATCTCACCGACCAATGGTACGTGAGGGTCGGCCCGCTGGCGGCACCGGCCATCCGGGCCGTGGAGGACGGCCGCATCCGCTTCGTGCCGGAGAACTGGAAAAAGACCTACTTCGAGTGGATGCGCAACATCCAGGACTGGTGCATCAGCCGTCAGATCTGGTGGGGCCATCGCATCCCTGCGTGGTACGACGAGCAAGGCAACATTTACGTCGGCCGCAGCGAAGGCGAGGTGCGCATCAAGCACCGGCTGGCGGCGGAAGTGAAGCTCAGCCAGGACGAGGACGTGCTCGATACCTGGTTCTCCTCCGCCCTGTGGCCGTTCTCGACGCTCGGCTGGCCGGAGCAAACACCGGAGCTCAAGACCTTCTACCCGACCAGCGTGCTGGTCACCGGCTTCGACATCATCTTCTTCTGGGTTGCCCGCATGATCATGATGGGCCTGGAATTCGCGGGCGAGGTACCGTTCCGCGAGGTTTATATCCACGGCCTGGTGCGCGATGCCGAGGGCCAGAAGATGTCGAAGTCCAAGGGCAACGTGCTCGACCCGCTGGACCTCATCGATGGCATCGACCTGGAATCGCTGGTCGCCAAGCGTACCAGCGGCCTGATGCAACCGCAGCTGGCGCAGAAGATCGAAAAGGCCACGCGCAAGGAGTTCCCCGAAGGCATCGCCGCCTACGGCGCGGATGCGCTGCGCTTCACCTTCGCCGCGCTGGCCACCAGCGGCCGCGACATCCGCTTCGACACCGGCCGGGTTGCCGGCTACCGCAACTTCTGCAACAAGCTGTGGAATGCGGCGCGTTACGTGCTCATGCAGTGCGAAGGCAAGGACTGCGGACAGGATACTGCGGCGCCCGTCGAGCCATCGCTGGCCGACCGCTGGATCGTCTCACGCCTGCAGCATGCCGAGGCCGAGGTGTGCAAGCATTTCGACAGCTATCGTTTCGATCTTGCTGCGCAGACCATCTATGAATTCGCCTGGTATGAGTTTTGCGACTGGTACCTGGAACTGTCCAAGCCTGTGCTGCAGCAGGGTAGTGAATCCCAGCAGCGTGGTACCCGTCGCACACTGGTACGCGTACTGGAAACGTTACTGCGTCTTGCGCACCCGCTGATGCCCTTCATCACCGAAGAGATCTGGCAGCGCATAGCGCCACTGGCCGGACGCAGGGGCGAGACCATCATGCTGCAGCCCTACCCGCGGGCGGATGCGTCGAAACGTGACCCGCAGGCCGAGTCGGAAATGGCCTGGCTGCAGGGTTTCATCCTCGGCATCCGCCAGATCCGCGGCGAGATGGACATCGCGCCCGGCAAGCCGCTGCCGGTGCTGGCCATGAACGCCAGTGCGGAGGATCGCGAGCGTACGGTACGGCATCGTGCGCTGATCGATTTCCTCGCGCGCGTGCAGGACATCCGCTTCCTCGCCGACGGCGAGCCCGTCCCCGAATCGGCCACGGCCCTGCTCGGTGAGATGAAATTGCTGGTGCCGATGGCCGGGCTGATCGACAAGACCGCGGAGATCGCACGCCTGCAGAAGCTGATCGAAGGCAAGCGCAAGGTCATCGATGGCAGCGAGCAGCGTCTGGCCAACCCGCAGTTCGTCCGCAATGCGCCGGCGGCGGTAGTGGAGAAGGAGCGCACCACCTTGGCCGAACAGCAGCGCGCGGTCAACGAGCTGGAGGTCCAGCTCGCCCGCATCCGGAATTTGTAAGCGCTGCACACAGGGACACGGTCGCGCCGCGCCCCCATGTCCCGGATACAAGACGGCGGTGGCTACCTTACGAGGCGCAGTTGCAGACGGCGCCTGGGCTTGCGCGGCGACTCCTCCGGCTGCGGCTTGCCGGCCGCAGCGGCGGCACGGGCCGCGATGCGGTCCAGACAGCCGTCCAGCGTCTGGCTGATCATGGTCTGGTTGCGGATCATGGCCAGCTTGGGCCAGGTCGAACGCTCACCCTCGAGAATGTAGTCCTCCACCTCGGCCACGCTCGGGTTGGCCGCCAAACGCAGGTAATTGATCAGCTTGAAACGCGGCAGGATGGTGACGTTGCCGCGGTAGTCCTGATCCAGCAGTGCATGCGCGTCACTCAGACGCCGGCGTACAGGCTCGATGGGTGCATACCTGCCACCGACCTTGGCCGCGTACTGCAGCTGCGAGCGGACGTTCGACAGCAGGAAGTTGCGTGGCTCGTACAGGAAGGTGTCCTGCTCGCTGCCCTTGAGCTGCATGAATGGGAGCACCAGCGGATTGGTCTGGCTGACGATGGTGTGGTTCACGTTGTGCAGCCGGCGCAGGCGCAGGATCGGCAGGTCCGACTTCATGCTGCCGTCCACCCATTTCTGGGTCGGCATGAACGGCACCTTCTTGCCGTCGTCGTCACGCGTCATCAGCATCTGCGGCGGGAACACGAACGGCACTGCGCAGGACGCCAGTACCGCCTCGCGAATGTATAGGTGCGGAAAAGTCAGGTAGTTGAGCAGGCGCGGGATCTGGTTGGTGTGCGCCGGCGACACGGTGATGTTGACGATGCAGCGCGTGTGCTCGTAGGCCTCGGCGAAGGTCATGTCGGGGATGATGCTCTCGATCGCCGCGCGCAGCTGGTTGTCGTCCATGATCACGCCGCGACGCACCGCGGCACTCATGCGCAGCAGCGCCCAGAACTTCACGCTGAAGCGGCGCGGGTCGAAGACCTTGTCCAGCTCGTCGTCCTTCACCGTGCCCAGGCCGGCAGCCACCATGGCGCCGGCGCTGGAGCCGGAGATCACCCGCGGCAGCAGCCCCTGCTCGCGCAGCGCCTTGATCACGCCGATGTGGAAAAACCCCATGGTCGCGCCGCCCGAAAGCACCAGCGCGGAGCGGCCGAAGGAGAGCGCCACGTCCTGGAAGAATTTGTTCTTCTCTTCCGTGGACAACTCGGGGAAATCCGTGTCGCAGAGGTAGTTGAGGGTGGAGGCCAGCGTGTCGAGATAGTCCTGCACCAGGTACTTGGTCCCGACGCGGCTGTGGTGATAGAGCTCGGGATTGCTGATGTTGCCGAGATTCCAGTGCATGCCCTGGCGAAGGTAATGCACCAGCTTGAGCACGTCGTCGCGGTTGCGATACTTGCGCAACGTCTGCAGGCGGTCTCGGATCAGCGCGTAATCGTAATCGGGGGAGACCTCGTCCTCGCGCCAGGTCTCCATGCCTTCCCAGCGGTCGAGCTCCTGGGCAGCCTCGAACCAGGTCTGGTAATCGCGGGCCTGGGCCATGGCCTGCTTGAGTTCGGTGACAACGGAAGACATGGGGGTCAGACTCCTGAAACCGTCACGTGACGGTCACGGCCGATTCTAACCGGCGCTAACCCCTGCTGCCAGCGTAAAAATCATCCATAAGGCTGCGCGCGCGCCGGCAGACTGTTACCGTATGCACTGATTCAGCCGTCGGCAATACAATAGGAGAATCCGTCAGTTATGAAGCAAGCGCTGGATCTTGCCCTGACCCAGGCCGGGCGCGTCATTCTGGGTAAGTCGCGGCAGCTCCGGCTGGCGGTCGCCTGCCTGCTCGCACGCGGTCACCTGCTGATCGAGGACATTCCCGGCGTGGGCAAGACCACGCTGGCCCAGACCCTCGCGCGAGTGCTGGGTCTGCAGTTCCAGCGTATCCAGTTCACCAGCGACCTGCTGCCGGCCGACATCCTGGGCGTCTCGGTCTATGAGCAGGCGCGCGGCGGCTTCCAGTTCCACCCGGGCCCGATCTTCGCCCAGCTGGTGCTGGCCGACGAGGTCAACCGCGCCAGCCCGAAAACCCAGAGCGCATTGCTGGAGGCGATGGAAGAACGCCAGGTCACCATCGATGGCCAGACGCGCATCCTGCCGAATCCTTTTTTCGTCGTCGCCACGCAGAATCCGAATTACCAGATCGGCACCTTTCCGCTGCCGGAATCGCAGCTGGACCGCTTCCTGATGCGCGTGGAGCTGGGTTACCCGCCGGCAGAGGCCGAACACGCCCTGCTCAGGGAACAGGACCGGCGCGAGCTGCTGGCGACGCTGTCGCCGGCACTGTCGCCGGCCGACCTGCTGGAGCTGCAGGCGGCAGCGGGCCGCATCACGGTCAGTGACGCTCTGGTCGAGTACCTGCTGGCGATCGTACGGCACACACGCGAAAATCCGCGCTTCCGCGAGGGCCTGTCGCCGCGCGCGGGGCTTGCGCTGCGGCGCAGTGCCCAGGCCTGGGCACTGATGGACGGCCGCGGCAGCGTGCTGCCCGAGGACGTGCAGGCCGTGCTGCCCGCGGTGGTCACGCATCGCCTGCTGCCGGAGGATGGGGCCGAGCAAGCCGATGGCGCGCAGCTGGCGCAACAGCTGCTGGAATCGGTACCGATCCCGTAACGTGCGCCTGTCACCGCGCCAATACCTCCGTCGCCGGATCCGCGAATACATCTTCCGCCGCATCCGGCGCGTGCCGGGGCCGGTGACCGTCCGCCGGCAGCGCATCTATATCGTGCCGACGCGCTTCGGCTACGTCTTCGGGCTGATGCTGTTCGTGATGCTGCTGGGCGCGATGAACTACAGCAACAGCATGGCCTTCGCGCTGACCTTCCTGCTGGCGGGACTCGGCCTGGTATGCATGCACCACACCCATCGCAACCTCGTGCACCTGTCGGTGCGCGCAGGACGCCATGCACCCGTGTTTGCGGGCCATGACGCCCAGTTCCAGCTGGTGCTCGACAATCCGGCTGCCGCGCACCGCTATGCACTGGTCGCCAGTCCGGTCGATGACGAGCAGAACCCACTGCACTTCGACGTGCCGGCCCACGGCAGCGCCCTGGCGCGGCTGCTGTTGCCCGCGCCGCGACGCGGGCTGCTGCCGGCACCGCCCTTTCGGCTCTACACCGAGTATCCGCTCGGGCTGTTCCATGCCTGGACCTGGATCGAGCTGGACATGCAGTGCGTGGTCTATCCTGCGCCGGCGGACAGCCGCCTGCAGCCGCCGCCGGCGCCAGGCGGCGACAGCGGCATCCCCGACCGCATCGGCGGCAAGGAGGATTTCATCGGCCTGCGCAACTACCAGCGGGGCGATGCCTCGCGCCTGATCCACTGGAAAACACTGCCGCGCACGGGGCAGCTGATGGTCAAGCAGTTCGCCGACCCGGTACAGCGCGAGCTGTGGCTGGACTGGGACAGCCTGGCCGGCATGGACACCGAGGCGCGCCTGTCGCAGCTGTGCCGCTGGGTACTCGATGCGCACCGGGCCGGCAAGAGCTACGGGCTGGCGCTGCCGGGAACCCGACTGCCGCCCGCCAGCAGCGAACAGCACCGGCATGCCTGCCTCGAGGCGCTGGCGCTGTTCCAGGGCGGGACGGTCGCGACATGAGCGCAACGCCCAACCTGATCGCGCATCGGCTCGCAGCGCACCTGTCGCCGGATCCCTCGCCGCCAGGCGAGGCCGCGCTGCCGAACTGGACGTTGCTGCGCCTGCTGGCCTGCCTGGCGGTCGTCATCCTGCCGCATTTCCAGCGCCTGCCGGTGTGGGCCTCGGTGCTGGTGACGGCGGTGCTTGTCTGGCGCGGCCTGGCTGCGCTGCGGCGCTGGCCGCTGCCACCCGCCTGGTTGCGCAGCATACTGGCCTTTGCGGCGTTCGCCGGCCTGTTCCTGAGCTATGGCCGGATCAACAGCAGTGAGGCCGGGGCCGGGCTGCTGGTGGTCATGGTCGCACTCAAGCTGACCGAGATGAACCGCCTGCGCGACTGTGCCATCGTGCTGATGCTCGCCTATTTCATCCTGGTCACGCATTTTCTGGCCTCGCAGGAAATCGGCACCACGGCTTATGTCTTCGCCAGCGCCTGGCTGGTCACTGCCCTGCTGCTCGAGGCCAGCCACCCGCAGGGGCCGCTGCCTCCGCGCGCGACGTTGCGCGAGGGCGCTACGCTGCTGCTGCAGGCCGTGCCGCTGATGCTGCTGATGTTCGTGCTGTTCCCGCGCATCCCGGGCCCCTTATGGGGCGTGCCGGCCGACACGCACAGTGCACGCATGGGCCTCAGCGGCTCGATGGAGCCCGGAACGATCAGCCAGCTCAGCCGCTCCGACGAGATCGCCTTCCGCGTGGTGTTTCTCGACCCGGTGCCGCCGCCGAACCAGCGCTACTGGCGCGGCCCAGTGTTGTGGAACTACGATGGGCGCGCCTGGGGCGCCGGCCATGAAACGCCCGCGGCGACGGCCCTGCCGGCGCCACAATCCTTGGGCGGCGGCGTACGCCAGGAAATCATGCTCGAACCACACGACCAGAACTGGCTGCTGGCGCTCGACCTGCCGGCACAGGGCCCGCCACAGTCCATTCAGGGCAGCGGCTATCAACTGCTGAGCAGCCGACCGCTGCGCGAGCGGCAGCTGTACCAGGTGCTCTCCTATCCGCGTTACCGGCTGCAGCCGGAGCTGCCGGAGCCCACGCGCCAGCGCGCCCTGCAGCTGCCGCGCTACGGCAATGCGCGGTTGCGCGCCCTGGCGCAGGAATGGCGTGCGCGATCCCGCAGCGACCGCGACGTGGTCAACGCCGCCCTGCGCATGTTCAACCAGGAAGCGTTCGTGTACACGCTGCAGCCGCCGCTGCTCTCGCGCACCAGCGCCATGGACGATTTTCTGTTCAACACGCGACGCGGCTTCTGCGAGCACTACGCCAGTGCCTTCACCCTGCTGATGCGCGCGGCCGGCATCCCGGCGCGCGTGGTGACCGGCTATCTGGGCGGTGAGTTGAATGCCGCCGGCGGGCATTTCACCGTACGGCAGTCGGATGCGCACGCCTGGAGCGAGGTCTGGCTGCCGGGCGAAGGCTGGGTGCGCGTGGACCCGACCGCCGCGGTGGCGCCGCAGCGCGTCGAATCGGGACTCGCCGCCGCCCTGCCCGACAGTGAGGCGGCACTCGTCCGGCGCGGCAGCGACATCTACTGGGTGTACCAGCTCGAGAGCTACTGGGAATGGACCAACGCCATCTGGAACCGTTCGATCCTGGCCTATGGCCCCGAGCTGCAGCAGCAGTTCCTCGAACGCTTCGGCATCCGCGACTGGTACCGGATGACGCTGGTGCTGACCGCACTGGTGGTCGGCTTTCTCGCGCTGCTGGGCGCGGTGCTGCTGTGGCAGGCACGGCCGCGCGGCATCGACGACCCGGCGCTGCGCGAATGGGCGCGCGTCGGCCGGGCGCTGGCGCGCCGCAATCTGCCCCGGCTGCCGCACGAGGGCCCGCGCGATTACGCCGAGCGCGTGGCCCGCGCACGGCCGGATCTCGCCGCCGACATGGATCGCATCAGCGGCCTGTACATCGGCCTGCGTTATGCCGGCGTGGACGACAGGGCCGCCTTGCGGCAGCTGCGGGACTACGCGCGCCGCTTCAAGCCTTAGAACCCATCTCATAATCCCCCGCGAGCCGCGTTACGGGTCGAAATGCGCGGATGCAAGGCGCGCGGCGCAGCCCATACTGGAAGGGTCTGGGCAAGCCGCGCAACACAGCAGCCGCGCATTTCGGCCGTAACCCTTCGGGACCGGGCGCTTTTGGCCCATGGCTTTGTTGCGACTCGCTCGTGTACAGTCAGTACACCACGCTCGTCGCGCCGCGCCCTGGGCCAAAAGCACCACGGTCGCGGCCGCGCGGGATTATGAGATGGGTTCTAGTCACGTCCTTCTGGCAGACATACTGAACAGCCCGTCAAACGGCATGTCCCTCGAAGTGCGCACTATTTGGCAACCTGATCAGTAAGACCCCAGCAAGCAAGAACGCAACTCACGCCGCCTGGGGCGCGGTATGGCGCTGGTGCAGGAAGCGCAGCACCTCGGCGCGGCAGTGGTTGTACCGCGCGTCGTCGGCCAGTTGTACGCGCCGGCGGGGACGGTCCAGCGCCACTTCCAGAACCTGCCCGACCGAGGCGGCCGGGCCGTTGGTCATCATGACGATGCGGTCCGACAGCAGCACCGCCTCATCCACGTCGTGCGTCACCATGATCACGGTGCTGCCGAGCCGCTGCTGGATCTCCATCAGCGAATCCTGCAGGCTGGCACGGGTGAGCGCGTCCAGCGCACCGAAGGGCTCGTCCATCAGCAGCAGCTTGGGTTCCATGGCCAGCGCACGCGCGATGCCTACGCGCTGCTTCATGCCGCCGGACAACTCGTGCGGATGCCGATTGCGCGCGTGGGCAAGGCCCACCAGTTCCAGCGCCGCCTCGCTGCGCCGGCGCAGCTGCGCCCGGCGCTCGCGGCCGCCAAACACCCGCTCCACCGCCAGGTGCACGTTGCCGTAGGCCGTCAGCCAGGGCAGCAGCGAGTGGTTCTGGAACACGACCGCACGATCCGGTCCCGGGCCATGAATCTCGCGGCCGTTGAGTATGGCGCCGCCCTGCGTCGCCTCGACCAGCCCGGCGACGAGGTTCAGCAGGGTGGACTTGCCACAGCCGGAGTGGCCGATGATCGAGACGAATTCGCCCTGCGCGACCGCAAGGTTAATGTTCTCGATGGCACGGAAGCTGCCCTTGCGGGTCTTGAACTCGACCGTCGCGTGATCGATCTGAAGAAACGTCATTTCAGGCTCCCGCTCGCCCGTTCTGGAAATTGCGCGTCACGCATGACTAACGGCCCCGGTAATCGAAGCGCGCGGCCATGCGGCTCATGCCGGTCTCCAAGAGCAGGCCGATGCTGCCGATGACAAAGATCGCGATGATGATGTGTTCCATGTTCAGGTTATTCCACTCATCCCAGACCCAGAAGCCGATGCCGGTGCCACCGGTCAGCATCTCGCTGGCCACGATCACCAGCCAGGCGATGCCCAGCGCCAGCCGCGCGCCGGTCAGCACGTAGGGCACGGTGGCCGGCAGCAGGATGCGGATAAAGACCTTCCACTCCGGCAGCTTCAGGACGCGGGCGACGTTGAGGTAATCCTGCGGCACGCTGGCCACGCCGGCTGCGGTATTCATCACCATCGGCCAGATACTGCAGATGAAGATCACGAAGATCGCCGCCGGGTCCGCGGCCTTGAACACCGCCAGCCCGATCGGCAGCCAGGCCAGCGGCGATACCGGCCGCAGCAGACTGATGATCGGATTGAAGGCGCGGCTCAGCATCAGAAAGCGCCCCAGCAGGAAGCCCAGCGGAATGCCGGCCAGGGCCGCGAGGCCGAAACCGAGCGCGACGCGCTTGAGCGAGTTGTAAACATTCCAGCCGATACCCTGGTCGTTCGGCCCGTTCCGATAGAACGGATCGCTGAACAGCAGTTTCGCCGCCTCCCAGGTCTTCGTCGGGCCCGGCAGATAGTCGGTACCCGAGGCCACCGCCGACCAAACTGCCGCAAAGACCACCAGCCCGAGCAGGGGCGGCAGCAGGCGCGCGAACGCGCCCTGCAGCCACGCCTGTACTTCGGGGCGCTGCAGCAAGGGCACGAAGGCCGCCCGTTCTGAGGCGGCTTCCGTTGCCGATTGCGCGGCTGCGGTGTCGGCACGTACCCGATCGCCGGTATAGCCGGCCATCGCGACGACTTTGGGGCTCAAGGCATGCATGGTGCAATCTCCGCGGGTGCGTTCATGCCCGGAGCTTGAAACCGGCGGCATACTCGGCCGGTCTGGCCGGATCGAAGGTCACGCCGTCGAACAGCGTTTCGGTTTTCAGCGGGCTGGCCGGCACCGAGATGCCCATCGCCTTCGCCACCTCGGTATAGATCGCCACCTGGTTGACCTGCCTGGCGACCGCGAGATAGTCCACGTCTTCCTTGAGCAGGCCCCAGCGCCGGTGCTGGGTCATGAACCAGATGCCGTGCGACAGATAGGGGAAGTTCACCTCGCCGTCATTGTGGAACTTCATGAAGTCCGGGTCTTTCCAGGACTTGCCCGCGCCGTCTTCGTACTCGCCCAGCATGCGGCCGAGGATCACCGGCGGCGGCGCGTTGACATAGGACTTGCCGGCGATGATCTCGGACACCCTGGCGCGGTTCGCCAAGGTGTCGATGTGCCGCGAGGCCTCCAGCACGGCCCGCATCATCGCGCGGGTGGTGTTGGGGTACTGGTCCACGAACGCCCGGGTCGTGCCCAGCACCTTCTCCGGGTGATTCTTCCAGATCGCCTGCGTAGTGGTCGCAGTGAAGCCGATCTTGTCGAAGATGGCGCGCGCGTTCCACGGCTCGCCCACGCAATAGCCATCCATGTTGCCGACGCGCATATTGGCCACCATCTGCGGCGGCGGGATGGTGATGTTCTTGACGTCGACGAAGGGATCGATGCCATGCGCTGCCAGCCAGTAGTACAGCCACATGGCATGCGTGCCAGTCGGGAAGGTTTGCGCAAAGGTGTATTCGCGCCCCTTCTTGTCGATGGCCGCCTTGAGGCTGGTGCCATCCTTCACACCCATGTCGCGCAGCTTGTTCGACAGGGTGATGGCCTGGCCGTTGTGGTTGAGGCCCATCAGAATGGCCATGTCCTTCTTTTGCGAGCCGATGCCCAGGTGCGCGCCGTAGATCAGGCCGTACAGTACGTGCGCGGCATCCAGCTGGCCGAGGATCAGCTTGTCGCGTACCGCCGCCCAGCTCGCTTCCTTCGAAACCGTGACGTTGAGCCCGTACTTCTTGTACAGGCCGAGCTCACCCGCCATCACCACGCTGGCGCAGTCGGTCAGCGGGATGAAGCCGATCGCCAGATCGGTCTTCTCCGGTGCATCGGAGCCGGCCGCCCAGGCCACGCTCTGCAGCCAGCCCGGCACCAGGCCGGACAGCCCAGTGCCGCCCGCCGCCACTGCGGCGCCCTTGAGGAAGCGGCGGCGCGAACCACTGGCCGGCTTCTGGGTATCTTTGTCGCTCATGGCATAACTCCCGTCCTGAAGGTGTTCGTGCTGATACGGCCGCGGAAGCGACCCTCGTCAGAACTTGTACTCGGCCTGGACCCAGAGCTTCTCCGTGTCCACGGCGAAGTCCTTTGCGCTGTAGTCGGCATACTTGAGCATCACGCTCAGGTTGTCGTTGATCGGCCGCGACAGGCTCGCGTCCCACTCGTCGCCGAAATCCGCACCGCCGCTGTCGGCAGAGAAATCGTGGTACACGGCGAGGAAGCTGAACTTCTCCACCACGGCACCCAGGCTCAGATAGGCGTCCTGCACGCCGGCGGCGGGCGTGTTGAGGAACACGTCCGCCCAGCCCTGGAAGGCGTGCAGGGTCGCGAGCGGGGTCTGGAAGCCGTACACGCCGTCACCGCCGAGCACTTCGTAGCCCAGCTTGCCGGTCACCGCCTGGTAAGCCGCACCCAGCTCGACCAGCCGGTAGTCGGCCTCCACGCTGTCGGGCGAATCCTTGTGGCGGTCCTGGCTGGCGTACTCGAGCGCGTACAGGAACTTCACCGGCGCCAGCGGTACCGCGCCGGTGGCGCGCAGGCCGTAGGTCCGGGTGTCACGCCGCGCCGCCAGGTCCTGGTCGAAGTCCACGAAATAGGCGTAGCCCGCCAGATTGAGCGCTTCCGAGCGCGCCCAGGCCAGGTTCAGCAGGTCGCCCTGCAGCTGGAAGTCGCCGCCGAAGATGTTGTTGGCGTTGGTCAGGTGGGCATAGTGGATCGTGAGTTTCGGCAGCGCGGTATTCACCACCGACAGGCCGTCATAAGTCATCTCGTTCTGCCGCCAGCCGACGTTGCCGATGAAGCGGTGGTTGTCCAGCACCAGCCGCTGGCGGCCATACTTGAGCACGGTCTTCGGGATGCCGGCATAGCGCAGCCAGAACTGGTTGAGCTCGGTGTCTTCCGGATCCGCGATCAGCGAGAAGCCCGTCTTGCCGTTGCAGCCATCGCCAAAGAACGGCGCGCCGGCGCCGGGGCAGCTGTTGTAGTCTTCGCCGCCCAGGGCATGCACATCCTCGAGCTCGACCATCAGGTCCAGGTCATTCCACTTGGCGGTCGTATAGCCCAGGCGCGTGCGCAGGGTCAGCGCATCGGCGTTCTCCAGCGCGTTGTCCTGCTCGACGTCTTCGTAGCGCAGGCGCAGATCGAGGTTCGGCGTGCCGCCGGACAGCGCGTAGCGCAGCATGTCCAGCGATTCCGCCGCCGTGCCCATGCCGGTGCCGGCCAGCAACAGCAAGCCCATGGTCCATCGGCTCCCGTTCAACATCGTGTTCTCCCGTCGTTGCCCAAACTGATGCCCATAAAAAAGGCGCCCCGCGCGGTCTTCAGCCGCAAGCGAGGCGCCTTTGCCCGGATCGGTTGTTTCAGGGCCGGATTGCCGGCCCGGCTCTGCTAAAGCAATTGCGATGCCAACTTCTCGAGTTGCCCCCCAAGGACACCGGCCCTCCTCAGCCAATCGCCTGATTGAGCAGGGCTTGTGCCACGTCCGCCAGCTTCAGCCTGCGGTCCATCGCCAGACGGCGCAGCCGTGCGTAAGCCTCGCGCTCACTCAGCGCCTGACGCTCCATCAGCAGGCATTTGGCGCGATCGACGATCCGACTTTCTTCCAGCGAGTCCTGCATCCGCGCCAGTTCGGCCTGCAGGCGACCGTGGGCGCGGAAATGGCTGACCGAGACCTCAACCAGTGAACGCACCAGCGCTGGCGAGGCGCCGGTCACGGTGTAGGTGCTGATCCCCGCTTCGAGTGCGGCATGCGCCAGGCGCTGATCGTCCTGCTCGCTGAGCAGCACCGTCGGCCGCGGAAAACGCTGGTTGAGCAAGGCCAGGCCTTCCAGCGTATCGCGCCGCGGCGAATCGGCATCGATGAGGATGGCGTCGGGCAGGTGCCGTTTCACGGCCTCGACCATATCATCGCCGTCCGTGACCACGGCCACCACGCGGAAGCCGCTGGCCTCGAGCACGGACGGCAGCCGTGACCCACCCACGCGGCGCGCATCGACCAACAATACCCTGAGCGGCATGGCACACCCGGAGCCTTTGCGCTCCCGGAACAACTGCCAGCTGCCAGAGCAATTTGCGTGCCGGGCACGTTTTGCAAAGGGGGACAGCGGCTTAGCGCTGTTCGATGCGCTCCGGCTCGGGCACTTTCCAGAGCAGCCATGCACCACTGACGAACAGCAGCAGCACGGCCAGGATCGACAGCCGCGAGCTGCCGGTGAGGACGGCGGTCCAGCCGACCAGCAGCGGCCCGATGATCGCCGCGAACTTGCCGAGCATGTTGTAGAAGCCGAAGAACTCGCCGGACTTGCCCGGCGGGATCAGGCGCGCGTAATAGGAGCGGCTGAGCGACTGCACCCCGCCCTGCACCAGCCCGATGGTAATCGCCATCAGGTAGAACTGGCGCTCGTTCTCGAGGAAATACCCCCAGACCGTCACGCCCATGTAGACCGCGATGCCCAGCAGCAGCGCGCGCTTGGTGCCGATCGCGCCCCCCAGCCAGCCGAAGGCGATGGCCGCGGGGAAGCCGACGAACTGCACGATGAGCAGTGCGACGATCAGGCTGGTCGGCTCGAAGCCGAGCGCCATGCCGTAATCCACCGCCATGCGGATGATGGTGTCGACGCCGTCGATGTACAGCCAGTAGGCGCACAGGAACAGCAGCACCGTGCGCAGCTTGCGGATCTCGGCAAAGGTGTCCGCCAGCTGCCGGAACCCGCCACGCACCGCCTCCAGCCAGCCGGCCGGCCTGTCCGTCACCTGCTCGCGCACGTTCACGAACAGCGGCAGCGAGAACAGCAGCCACCAGACCGCCACCGTGAGAAAGGACAGGCGCACGGCCGCAGCGGCGTCGGCCAGCCCGAACCACTGTGGCTTGAGCGTCATCAGCACGTTCACAGCGAACAGCAGGCCGCCGCCGAGATAGCCCAGGCCGTAGCCGAGCGCCGATACGCGGTCGTAGTCGCGCGGGCGCGCGACATCCACCAGCAGCGAGTCGTAGAACACGATACTGCCGGAAAAACCGATGGCGCCGAGCACGAACAGCAGCGCCGCCTCGAACCACATGCCCTTGCCGACCAGGTACAGCCCGGCGGTGGCCAGCACGCCGAGAATCATGAAACAGGCCAGCAACCGCTTGCGCGCCCCGCCACGGTCGGCGATCGCGCCGAGCGTCGGCGCCAGCAACAGGATCACCAGGCTCGAGGCGGAATTGGCAATGCCGAGGTGGAAGGTGCTGGTGGTGGCCTCCTGGCCGGCGCTCCAGTACTGCTTGAAGAACAGCGGGAAGAAACCCGCCAGCACGGTGGTGGCAAAGGCCGAGTTGGCCCAGTCGTAGAAGGCCCAGGACAGAATCTGGCGGCGTTCGCTCACAGGCGCTGGCCCAGCACCAGCGCGTCTTCGCGGCCGCCGATCGCAGGATAGTAGTTGCGCCGCTCGCCGATCTCGTGGAAGCCGGCATTCTGGTACAGGGCGATCGCCGCCTGGTTCGACTTGCGCACCTCCAGCAGCACCCATTCCACCGCGTGCTGGCGCGCCTGGGCCAGCAGGTGCTCGAGCAGGTATTCGCCGACCCCGCGCCGGCGACAGTCGGGGCTGACGCAAAGATTGAGGATATGCGCCTCGTCCATGGCGTAGGACATCAGCGCATAGCCCTGGATCTCGCCCAGGGTGTTGGTCGCCACCCAGCTGCTGTAGCCCATGCGCAGGCAGTCGCGGAAGATGCCCTCGGACCAGGGGAAATCATAGGAACGGCCCTCGATCGCCAGCACTGCGGGCAGGTCGCTGCGGTGCATCTCCCGGCAGCGCAGCAGGCTTTTCGGCTGCGCGCTCATGCGACTTCCCTCAGCAACGCCCG
Source organism: Nevskiales bacterium (assembly GCA_035574475.1). Lineage (NCBI taxonomy): Bacteria > Pseudomonadati > Pseudomonadota > Gammaproteobacteria > Nevskiales > Nevskiales bacterium. The sequence continues at coordinate 49,711 of DATLYR010000122.1, forward strand.
CGCGCGCTTGAGGTCGTCCCAGGCGCGCCCCTTCTCGCGCGGGCTGCGCAGCAGGTAGGCCGGGTGATAAGTCACGATGACCGGGATGCCCTGCGCCCCGTAGCGGTGCACGGGCCCGCGCAGCTTGCCGATCGGCGCGTCGGTCATGAGCAGGTTCTGCGCGGCGATGCGGCCGACGGCGATGATGAGCCGCGGCTGCAACAGCTCGATCTGGCGCTCCAGATAGGGCCGGCAGGCGGCGGCCTCGTCCGGCTGCGGATCGCGATTCTCCGGCGGACGGCACTTGACGATATTGGCGATGTACACGCCCTGCGCCGCCGTATCCGACTTGCGGTCCCGGCCGATGGCCAGCAGCATGCTGTCGAGCAGCTTGCCGGCGCGGCCGACGAAGGGCTCGCCGAGGCGATCCTCGTCCGCGCCCGGCCCTTCGCCCACCACCAGCAGCGGCGCCGTGCGCGAGCCGACGCCGAACACGGTCTGGGTGCAGCCGGCGCGCAGGCGGCATTTCGTGCAGACCTTGACCGTGGCGGCCAGGGCTTCCCAGTCCATGCCGGCCGTCGCGCCCGTCGCCTGCCCGCCCGCCGGCGTGGATGTCATGGGCGCCGCCTCGACCTCGGGTTCGGGTGCCGGCTGGCCACGCAACTGCCAGACCGGGATACCCAGGGCATCGAGATACTGCTTGCGGCGCTGCGCATCCATGCCGCAAATACTATCGCCTTACACCGTTTCGTACATCTGCGGATGCATGCGCTCGGCCGGCTGCTGCAGCCGGTTCAGGGCATTGATATAGGCCTTGGCCGAGGCGATGACGATATCGGTGTCGGCACCCTGCCCGTTGACCACCCGCCCGCCTTTCTGCAGCCGCACCGTGACCTCGCCCTGGGCGTCGATGCCGCGGGTGACGTTGCTCACCGAGTACAGCAGCAATTCGGCGCCGCTGCCGATGATCTTCTCGATCGCGCCGTAGGTGGCGTCCACCGGCCCGCCGCCCTCGGCCTCGGCCGTGTGTTCCACGCCGTCCACGCTCACGCAGACCTGGGCGACGGGTTTGGTGCCGGTCTCGATGCCGACCTTCAGGTATTGCAGTGCGAACCGATCGGCCACGTGCGCGGCGCCGGTTTCGCTCATCAGCGCCTGCAGGTCCTCGTCGAAGATCTCGTGCTTCTTGTCGGCCAGCTCCTTGAAGCGCGCGAAGGCCTCGTTCAGCTCGGCCTGGCTGTGGATCTTGATGCCCAGCTCCTCCAGCCGCTGCTTGAACGCGGTGCGACCCGAGTGCTTGCCCAGCACCAGCTTGTTGGCGGCCCAGCCCACGTCCTCGGCACGCATGATCTCGTAGGTCTCGCGGTGCTTGATCACGCCGTCCTGGTGGATGCCGGACTCGTGCGCGAAGGCGTTGGCCCCGACGATGGCCTTGTTTGGCTGCACCGGATAACCCGTAATCGTCGAGACCAGCTTGGAGGTCGGCACGATCTGGGTGGTGTCGATGCGCGTGTCCAGGCCGAACTGAACGAGGCCTTCGCG
>DATLYR010000123.1 GCA_035574475.1 Nevskiales bacterium
CAGATTCTTCCCCGCCGGCACGTCCACTCCCACCTTGCCGCCCACCGACGCATCCACCATCGCTAGCAGGCTGGTCGGAACCTGCACGAACGGGATGCCGCGCATGTAGGTTGCGGCCACGAACCCGCCCAGGTCGCCCGCCACGCCGCCGCCGAAGGCGATGACCGCCGCGTCGCGGCCCAGTCCCGCGGCCAGGATCCGGTCGGTGAGTTCGGCCCACTGCTCGCGGGTCTTGTTCCATTCGCCCGCGGGAAAGCTCGCCACCACGTGCGTGAGCCCGGCCGTCGAGAGTGCCGCGCTGAGAGCGGCGCCGTGCTTCTCAATTACGTGGGCGTCAGCCACCACCGCGTACGCGTGGGCCGGGCAGCGCTCGCGCAGCAGCTCGGGAAGCCGCGCCAGCAGGCCGCGGCCGAGGAATACGTCGTAGCCGCCCGCGTCGATGCGCACGGGCGATTGCGCCGGTTCGCTCATATCACCAGGTGGTGTCGGCGACGCCGGCGCGGTGGTTGGCCAGGCGCGCCAGCGTGAACAGCAGGTCGCTGAGGCGATTGAGGTAGCGCAGGATCTCGGAGGGCACCGGCTCGCCGCGCGAGAGCGCGACCACCGACCGCTCGGCGCGGCGGCAGACCGTGCGCGCCAGGTGCAGGGCGGACGCCTTCGCCGTACCTCCCGGAAGCACGAACGCCTTCAGCGCCGGCAGCTCGGCGTCGGCCGCGTCAATCGCCGCCTCGAGCGCCGCGATGCGCTCTTCGCTCACCACCAACTTGCTGCGCTGCTCATCCCGGAGCCGCTCCGGCGCGGGCGTGGCCAGGGCGCCGCCGATGTTGAACAGGTCGCGCTGGACCGATTGCAGCAACTCAGCGGCCAGCTCGCGCGGCTCGCAGGTCAGCGCCGCCCCGATCGCCGAGTTGGTTTCGTCCACGTCGCCGTATGCCGCCACGCGCAGATGATCCTTGCGCACCCGGCCGCCGCCCATCAACGATGTGTCGCCACCGTCGCCGGTTCTGGTGTAGATCTTCACGCGGGCAAGCTACGCCGGGTCATTGCGAGGCGTAAGGGTTTGCCGCGGCGCGGCCAGGGGGCTAGGATTTCACATGCGTTCATGCGTCCCGCGGTTCCCGCCGAGCATCCGGAAGTGAGCCAGTCACTGCCTCTGATCGTCCAGGGTGGGCGTCCGCACCGACCCGCGCGGCTCGCCGACCGGCTATCAACACGCTGCTGGCCAACGTCGAATACGGACAGGTGCGCGCCGGGGCCGAGGTCGAGCCGCCGCTCATGACCAGCGGCTACGACCTCGAGATCATCGCGGCGTTCCACGGCAGCCGCTCGCGCTACAGCGCCGAGGACGTGCTGGACTACCTGCTGTCGTTCGCACCGGTGGGGGCAACTTGAGCGATCGCGACATCCGCGACATTACAATCATCGGCGCCGGACCGGTTGGGATGTTCGGCGCTTTCTACGCTGGGATGCGTGGCGTTTCGTGCCGCATCATCGACGCGCTGCCGGAGCTGGGGGGCCAGCTCACCGCGCTGTATCCGGAGAAGTACATCTTCGATGTGGGCGGCTTCCCGAAGATCCTCGCCAAGGACCTGGTGAAGGGGCTACGCGAACAGATGGCGCAGTTCCATCCCGACGTGCAGCTGAACCAGGAAGTGGTGGGGCTCTCCACCGAAACCGGCGCCGACGGCAAGCCGCTGTTTCTGCTGCGTACCAGCGCCGGCGAGTACGCAACCCGCACCATTGTGATAGCTGCTGGCATCGGTGCCTTCAGCCCCCGCAAGCTGCCGCTCAAGGACGCCGATGCGTGGCTGGGCAAGGGCCTGTACGACCGGGTGCTCGACCCGGAGGTCTTTAGGGGGAAGCGGCTACTGATCGTAGGCGGTGGCGACTCGGCGTTCGACTGGGCCGTGAACCTCCAGGGCATCGCGGCTTCGATTTTGATGATCCATCGGCGCGACGGGTTCCGTGCCCACCAGGCCACGATCGACCAGGTGCACCAGCTGTGCGCTGCGGGCAAGATGGAGCTGCGCACCTTCTGGGAGCTGAAGGCCATCCACGGCACCGAGCGCATCGAAGCGGTCACCATCTTCAGCAACAAGACGAAGCAAGAAGAGCGGATTGCGGTCGACTGCGTGCTGCCACAGCTGGGCTTCGTATCCAACCTGGGCGACATCGCCAACTGGGGCCTCGAGCTGGTGAAGGAGGAGATCGTTGTCAACCAGATGATGGAGACCAGCGTGAGCGGCATTTACGCCGCCGGCGACATCGTCACCTATCCGGGCAAGCTGAAGTTGATAGCCACCGGCTTCGGCGAGGTGTGCACGGCGGTGAACAACGCGGTGCACCACATCTACCCGGAGAAGAAAATGTTCCCGGGCCATTCCTCCAACATGGAGGGGGTGTTCGCGGGAGCGTCCGCGGGGTGAGGCGCATCGCGCTCGCGGCGCTGGTGCCGGCCGCGGTCGCGTGCTCGCTGGCGCGCGATTCCACCGATCAGCACGACATGACGGCCCTGATGCGCGCCTCGCGTGACGGCAACGAGGGCGCGGTAGCCGCGCTGCTGGCAGGGGGCGCGCGCGTGAACCAGAAGGTCCGGGGCCACAGCGGCGTCAGGGTCATGCTTGCGTTCCTGGCCTGGATGCAGCAGCTGCCAAAGCGCGACGCTGGCTACACCGCGCTGCACTATGCGGCCCACGGCGGGCACGTGGGCACGGCGCGGCTGCTGCTGGACGGGGGCGCTGACGTCGCCGCGGTCGCGAAGGCCGGCGAGACGCCGCTATCGCTCGCGGCCCGGCGTGGACACGGCGAGCTGGTGCGCCTGCTGCTGGCACGCGGAGCTCCGGCGCGCAGCCGCGACAGCGCCGCCGTATTCGAGTCGCCCGTCCTGGCGGCGTTGTTCGCGCGCGACACCGGCCTGGTCCGGTTGCTGCTCGAGGCCGGCGCCGACGCAGACCCGCCGCGAGGCATGCCGCCCTTGGCGGTTGCCGCGAGGCAGGGCGACACCGCCGTCGTCGCGATGCTCACCGCGCGCGGCGCCGATGCCAACCGCGCGATCGGCGAGGGCCACACGCCGCTCATCCTCGCAGCCCAGGATGGGCACGTCGCGGTGGTCCGTATCCTGCTGGCCGCCGGCGCCGATCCTTCACGCAGGGACCGCAGGGCCAACTGGACCGCGCTCGAGTGGGCCGCGA
>DATLYR010000124.1 GCA_035574475.1 Nevskiales bacterium
GTGGTCGAGGGCACGCCGCTGGAGGATTTCGTCCAGTGCATCGATCCGCTGGGCAATGACGTGGTCGAGGGGCCGGACTCGGTCCTGAACACGCTGCTGGCGGCGCTGGCTTCGCAGAACCCGGATCCGGCTGCGTTCCAGGCGGCCGTGGAAGACCTGGCCGAAGCGCTGGCTTCGCTGGGCGTTAACCTGCCCAACGCGCTGCTGGCTCTCGGTGGCGATCCGGATGCCATCGCGGCCTGTAACGGCGGCACGCCGCCGGGTGGCGGCGGTGGCGGTGGCGACAGTCCCCTGAGTCCGGAGGCGCTGTGCGCCATCCCTGTGCTGGGCCCGCAGCTGGTCAGTGCAGTAGGCGGTTCCTGCCCCGGAGGCGGTGGTGGCGGCGGTGGCAGCCCGCTGGATCCTTCCGCGCTGTGTGCCGTGCCGGTCGTCGGCCCGCTGGTCGTCGGACTGGCCGGTGGCAGCTGTCAGCCGGGCGCAAGCCCGCTGGATCCTGCTGCCTTGTGCGCGGTGCCCGGCGTGGGACCGGCGCTCGTGACCCTGGCCGGTGGTGTCTGTGAAGGTGGCGGTGGCGGTGGCGGCGATCCCCTGGATCCCTCGCAGCTTTGCGCCATTCCGGTGCTCGGCCCCGCGCTGGTGGGTGCGGTTGGCGGTACCTGCTCGGGTGGTGGTGGCGGCAGCCCCTTGGATCCGTCTGCGCTGTGTGCCATCCCCGTACTCGGCCCCGCGGTGGTCGAGGCTGCCGGCAGCAGCTGTAACGGCGGCGGCGGTGGCGGCCCTCTGAGTCCGGAAGCGCTGTGCGCGGTACCCGCGCTGGGACCGACGCTGGCCAACCTGGCCGGCGTGGCTTGCCCACCCGGTGGCGGCGGCAGCCCGCTGGATCCTTCGGCTCTGTGCGCCATCCCGACGCTGGGCCCGATCCTGGCCGGCGCAGCCGGTGCCAGTTGCCCGTAATCAGGGCTGAGACCAAAAAGAAAGCCCCGCTTCGGCGGGGCTTTTCTTTATCTGCGGTCGCCAGGCACTACGATGCCTGCGCCATCTGCCGCAGCATGTAGTGCAGCACGCCGCCGTTCTCGTAGTACTCCCACTCCTTCGGCGTGTTGATGCGCACCTTGGCCTTGAAGCTGACGGTCTTGCCGTCGGCCTTCCTGGCATTGACGGTGACCTCGGCGGCGCCCTTCTGCAGGCCCTCGATGTCGAACATCTCGGTACCGTCCAGACCCAGGCTGGCGGCGCTCTGGCCGTCCTGGAAATTCAACGGCAGCACGCCCATGCCGACCAGGTTGGCGCGATGGATGCGCTCGAAGGACTCGGTGATGACGGCCTTGATGCCCAGCAGGAGGGTGCCCTTCGCCGCCCAGTCGCGCGACGAGCCGGTGCCGTACTCCTTGCCGCCCAGCACGACCAGCGGGATGCCGTCCTTCTGGTACTTCATGGCCACATCGTAGATGGCCTCCACCGGGCTGTCCGGCAGAGGCACGACGGCGCCGTTCAGGTAGCGCGAGACGCCGCCTTCGACGCCGGGCGTCATGGCATTCTTGATGCGGGTATTGGCGAAAGTACCGCGCATCATCACCTCGTGATTGCCGCGGCGCGAGCCGTAGGAGTTGAAATCCGCCGGCTGCACGCCGTGCTCGATCAGGTAGCGTCCGGCCGGGCTGTCCTTCTTGATGACGCCGGCCGGCGAGATATGGTCGGTGGTGATCGAGTCGCCCAGCAGCGCCAGGCAGCGGGCGCCCTTGATGGTCGGAATCCCCGGTGGCGTCTTGGTGATGCCGACGAAGTAGGGCGGGTTCTGGATGTAGGTGCTGTTCGGATCCCAGCTGTAGGTTTCCGACTTGGTCACCTTGATCGACTGCCAGCGCTCGTCACCCTTGAGCACGTCCGCATAGCTCTTCTTGAACAGCTCGGGCGACACGCTGCGGGCGACTTCCGCCTGGATTTCCTGGTTCGACGGCCAGATGTCCTTCAGGAACACGTCCTTGCCATCCTTGCTCTTGCCGATCGGCTCGCGCGTCAGGTCGATGTCGGTGCTACCGGCGATGGCGAAGGCCACCACCAGCGGCGGGCTGGCCAGGTAGTTCATGCGCACGTCCTGGTGCACGCGGCCCTCGAAGTTGCGGTTGCCGGACAGCACCGCCGACACCGACAGCTTGTGCTCGTTGATGGCCTTGCTGATCGGCTCGTTCAGTGGACCGGAATTGCCGATGCAGGTGGTACAGCCGTAGGCGGCCACGTGGAAGCCGAGATACTCGAGGTCCTCGATCAGGCCGGCCTTGGTCAGATATTCCGTCACCGCCTTGGAGCCGGGCGCCAGCGAGGTTTTGACCCAGGGCTGGGTCTTCAGGCCCAGGGCGCGCGCCTTGCGGGCCAGGAGGCCCGCTCCGATCAGCACGCTCGGGTTGGAGGTGTTGGTGCAGGAGGTGATGGCGGCGATCACCACTGCGCCATCCTTCAGCTGGTAAGTCTGACCGCGGTCGGTGACCGTGGCCGGGCCGGTGCTCGGGCGCATCTTCTGCTCGGCCTCGAAGGCCTTGCGGAAATTGGCCTTGACGTCGGCCAGCAGCACGCGGTCCTGCGGGCGCTTGGGGCCGGCCAGGCTCGGCTGGATGCTGCCGAGGTCGAGATGCAGCACGTCGCTGTACTCGGCCTCCGGCGCCTCCGGCGACCACCACATGCCCTGGGCCTGCGCGTAGGCCTTGACCACGGCGATCTGCTGCTCGCTGCGGCCGGTCAGGCGCAGGTAGTTCAGGGTTTCCTCGTCGATCGGGAAGATGCCGCAGGTGGCGCCGTACTCGGGCGCCATGTTGGCGATGGTGTTGCGGTCGGAGGCGGACAGCGCGCCGACGCCGGGGCCGAAGAACTCGACGAACTTCTCCACCACGCCGCGCTTGCGCAGCATTTCTGTGACGGTCAGCACCAGGTCGGTGGCGGTGGCGCCCTCGGCCAGCTTGCCGGTCAGGCGCACGCCGATCACTTCCGGCATCAGCATGGAGGAGGGCTGGCCGAGCATGGCGGCCTCGGCCTCGATGCCGCCCACGCCCCAGCCGAGCACGCCGATGCCGTTGACCATGGTGGTGTGGCTGTCAGTGCCGAAGCAGGTGTCCGGGTAGAGCAATCCGTCCTTCTCGAACACCACGCGCGCGAGGTACTCGATGTTGACCTGGTGCACGATGCCGGTGTCCGGCGGCACGGCCTTGAAGTTCTGCAGCGCCTCCTGGCCCCAGCGCAGGAAGGTATAGCGCTCCTGGTTACGCTGGAATTCGATCTTTGCGTTGAGGTCGAGCGCGTCCTTGCTGCCGTAATGGTCCACCATGACCGAGTGGTCGATGACCAGCTCGACCGGGCACAGCGGGTTGACCTGGCTGGCCTTGCCACCGAGGTTCTTGATCGCATCACGCATCGCCGCCAGGTCAACTACGCAAGGCACGCCGGTGAAATCCTGCAGCACAACGCGCGCGGGGGTGAAGTTGATGTCCTTCTGCGGCAGTTTCTTCAGGTCGGCGCCGGCCAGTGCCTCGACGTCGGCCTTGGTCGTGTTCTCGCCGTCTTCGTGGCGCAGCAGGTTTTCGAGCAGGATCTTGTAGGAGTAGGGCAGACGGGAGACCTTGAACGTCGGCTCCAGCACCTGGAGGTTGTAGTAGCTGTAGGTCTTGCCCCCGACGCTCAGACTGGCGCGGGACTTGAAGCTGTCCGTCATGCGTGTTCTCCCAAATGTTCGGAAAGATCGTTGGACTGCCGCAGGCGCGGCGGGGGCCATGCAACCCCGGATCGGGCGGAAACGGCTGAAAATTATAGCGGAAGCGCCAAAGCCGCTCTAGGCAGACGTGGCTTCGATCGTGGCACCGCCCAGACAGCGCTCGTCCAGATAGAGCGCGACGTATTGGCCGGGTGTCATGGCCTGCTGCGGCTGATCGAAACGGATCATCAAGCCACTGCCGGCGGGGCTGGCCAGGCAGGGCTGGTCGGCATGGCGGTGCCTGATGCGGGCGCTGCAGCGCAGCGGCAGCGGCGGTGGACTGCCGATCCAGTGCATCGGCCCCGTAGTCAAGGACTGCCGTTGCAGATTCGGGTGCATGGGATTCTGCGAAACCCACAGCGTACGGGTGGGCAGATCCTTGTCCACCACATACCAGGGCTTTTCGTCCGCACCGCGCTGCCCGCCGATGCCCAGCCCGCGGCGCTGGCCGAGGGTGTAGTACATCAGGCCCTGGTGCCGACCCAGCTCGTGAACCGTACCGTCCGGCAGTCGTGTGCAGATGGGCCCGGGCTGGGCCGGCAGGTACTGCGCGAGGAACTCGCGGAAGCGGCGCTCGCCGATGAAGCAGATGCCGGTGCTGTCCTTCTTGTCATGCACTGGCAGGCCGGCCGTGGCGGCCAGCGCACGCACTTCGCTTTTCAGCAGCCCACCGACCGGGAACAGGGCCAGCGCCAGGGCCGCGGCCGGGACGCTGCACAGAAAATAGGTCTGATCCTTGTTCGGGTCGCGCGCGCGCAGCAGCTGCACGCCGTCCGGAGCCTGCGCCAGGCGGGCGTAATGGCCGGTGGCGATGCGTGCCGCGCCCAACCGGCGCGCGTGTTCGAGAAAGGACTTGAACTTGATCTCGCGGTTGCACAGCACGTCCGGGTTGGGCGTGCGGCCGGCGGCGTATTCCTCAAGGAAATTCTCGAATACCCGCTCCCGATATTCCTTCGAGAAATCAGCGCGATGCAGCGGAATCCTCAACTGCTCGCAGACGCGGGCGGCATCCTGAAAATCCGTGGCGGCGCTGCAATAGCCCTGCTCGTCCTCGGCCCAGTTGAACATGTACAGGCCTTCCACCGCATAGCCCTGCTGCTGCAGCAGCAGGGCGGCGACGGAGGAATCTACCCCGCCGGACAGGCCGACGATGACGCGCTCGGCGGCACTCATGAACCACGGTGGTCCGGCGTGGCAGCCAGATGCTGCAGCACGTCCAGCGGGTAGCGGCAGCCGCGCAGGTAGTCGTCGACACAGCGCAGCACCAGCGGGCTGCGCAGGCGCCCGCCCAGTGCCGCAATCTCATCCCGGCTCAGCCACAAAGCACGCTGGATGCCGGCATCGAGCGGCTGCTGCGGGTGGTGGCGCAGGCAGTGGCCGGCGAAGGCCGCGCGCAGAAAGGTCTTGCCGCCGGTCGGTTCCTTCCACAGGTAAAGCCCGATCAGGGCCTCGGGCTCGAAATCCCAGGCGGTTTCCTCGCGCGCTTCACGCGCGACGGCCGCGATCAGGGATTCGTTTTCGTCCAGATGGCCGGCCGGCTGGTTGTAAAGCAGGCGGCCATCAATGCGCTCCTCGACCAGGAGGAAACGGCCGTCCCGTTCGGCGACGGCCGCTACCGTGACATGCGGCCGCCAGATGTTGTCGCCCATCGATGGCTCACTCAGAAGCTGCCGTTACGCCGCAGGCGGTACCAGCCTTCGGCATCCGGACGCCCCAGCGGCTGCAGCAGGCTGAGCACGGCGGGCGGCGCGGTCGCGCGCGGGCGCAACTTGATCTCCAGCAGATACTGCCCTTCGCGCGTGATCTGGCCGCTGCCGCCGGCCTCCAGCTGCCCCCCGGCGCTGCTCAGCGCGATCTGGATGGCCTGCTGCGCGGTGCTCAGCTCGGCACGGTAGTCGCCGAGCGTCGCCGGCGGCGTGCTGAAGCTGAAAACGAGATTGCGGAATTCGAGTACCCCCTCGGCCAGCCAGGGCTTGCCCTGGCGCAGTTGCAGGCGCTGCAGTTCGAACTGCAGCGTGCCGGTGAAGGGCAGTACCGGCAGGCGCAGGGCAGGGCCGATCTGCTCGACCGGCAGGCTGCCCTTGAGCGATCTCAGCCGCAGAGTCTTGCCCAGCAGCGGGCTCGAAACCACCGCCTGCACGCTGCCGCCTGCGGTTTGCGCGCTGATGCGGTGACTGATGCGGCCCAGCAGCAGCGCCTGCGGTCGCCAGCGCCATTCGACCGACTGCAAGACGATGCCCGAGAGGTTCAGGCTGGCGGCCTGCCCACGCCACAGGTTGCCGCTGAGGCCGAAGGCCTGCACCTGCGCGCCCCAGTCGTCACGCAGCCAGTGATACAGCAGCGGCGCGGGGGTGAGAGCGAGCAAGCAAAAGAGCAGGCCGGCGATGCCGGCCCCGAGATAAAGGCGGTTCATGGCGCGCCCCGGACCAGGCCGAGCCGCGCGCGCACCAGGCCGGGCTGGGCCTCGCGGTCGATCGCCGCTTCCACCACGGCCACGCCATAGCTGTTCTCCAGCAGCGCGAGCCAGCGCAGCACGGCCACGAAATCCGCCTGCTCCAGCCAGACCCGTACGGTGTTGTCGCCTTCCGGCTGCATGCGCGTGATGGCGCCGCCGAGCCCGTTTTCCTTGCCGGTCTGGTCCACGATCGCCAGCAAGGAGCGGCCCTGGCCCTGGATCGTGCCGACGCCGCCGCGCCCGGACAGCACCAGGCTGCGGGCCTGCGCCAGCTCGGCGACCAGCGCCTGCGTCGAGGCCACTTCCGTGCGCAGCCGCTGCACGCCATCGTGCAGCGGTTCCCAGATCAGCAGAAACAGCATGGCCAGCAGCACGGTTGCCGCCGCGGCCGCCACCAGCAGGCGCTCGCGCAAGGCCAGGCCGAAGAACCACTGTCTGAATTTCTCGATCATGAGCGCGCCTTCACCACGGCCCGGATCTGCACGCCCTGGCCGGTGGCATTGGCCGACTCCACCTCCAGGCGCAGGCCGGGCTGCTGTGCGAAGCCCTGCTGCAGGCTGTCGAGCGTCTGGGTGTCGCCGGCCAGCAGGGCGAGCTGCAGGGCGCCGTCACGGTACTGGATTTCCTGCAGCTGCACGCCGCTGACCCGTGCCAGCACCTGGCTGCTGGCCTGCAGCAGCGGCAGGAAGCCGGCGCCGCCGCCCGCACGCTTGAGCACCGCCAGCTGTTGCTGCGCCTGCGCGCGCAGATCGACGATCCGCGTGACCTGTGGAAAGGCGCTGCGGAAAGCGGTTTCAGCGGTTTGCTCAAGGCCACGCAGCTCATGACGCAGGCGCAGGTATTCGACCGCCAGGGTCAGCGTGCCCAGTACCACCCAGGCCGCAAGCAGCGCCGCGGTCAGCCGCCAGGGCTGGAACCAGTTCAGATAGTCCGGGGTGGCGGCGTGCTCGCCCTGCAGCAGGTTGACCGACACCGTCTCGTCATAACCGCGTACCAGGTATTCGAGGCCGTGGGTCACGCTGGCTGCGGTTCGCACCGGCTGCACCAGCGTCGGCAGCTCTGCGTGCTCGACCGGATAGATCTGCAGATGCAGCCCCTCGGGGGGCTGGGCCAGCGCGAGAAAATCCGCCAGCATCTCGGTTTCGCAGCAGAAACCGGCGCAGGTGTCGGTGCGCACGAGCGCCTGTCCACCCTCCAGCAGCACCGACCAGACCGGCTGCGGCCCCTGCACACGCGGCACACACAGCAAGTCCGGCACCAGTACCGCCGGCGTGATGCCGCGGTCACGGAAGGGCTTGAGCCAGCCTTCCATGCGGGCCTGCGCTGCGATCACCACCGGCAGGCGGTTGCCGCTGCGCCGGCCGATGGCGAAATGCAGGGTTTCCACGTCCTCGGCCAGGCGATCTTCGAGCAGGTAGGGAACGGCCTGGAGCAGGCGCGGGGTCGGCGCGTTCTGCAGCTGGGCCGGCAATTCGACGGTGGTGAGCGTGATGTCGGCGGAAGGCAGCAGCACGACCAGGCGACGTTCGCGCGCCAGCAGCAGGGCATCGTCCAGCGTGCCGGTCTGCACGTGGCCGTAGCCGGTCTGCGTCTGGCGCAGACACCAGCTGACCTGGTCGCTGGCGGAGTCGAGCCGGATATAGAGGGTATCGCTCACGGATTGGTTTAGTAGCTGTCTTTGCTGTGCGCCAGTAACCGGACACCGTCCGGCCCGCGCTGGAGGAGACTGTATAGGTTGACCCGCCCATTGCCAACCTGGATTTCGCCGGTCAGCAGGAAATAACTGCTGTTGACCGAAATCAGGCGCTCGTCCACGGTCTTGCCTGCATAGGCGGGTTCGGCCCGGAAATCCTGGGTGGTCTTGTAGTAGCCGGTGCCGCG
>DATLYR010000125.1 GCA_035574475.1 Nevskiales bacterium
CCACCGCCGTGAACGACTCGACTCGCATTGACTGGGCACGACTGGTAAACGGCGAGTTCACGCCGGACTACGTGAACAGCTTGCCACCTTCGGGCAACAGCACGTACCGGACGCACTACTACACCGGGAATGTCAGCATCCCGTCGGGCTCGCGCCGGGGCTTTCTGGTTGCCCGCGGCAACGTCACGCTGCTGAGCGGCGCGCACTGGGACGGGATCATCCTGGCCGGCGGCCGGCTGGACGCAAACGGAAACTATAACTTCACCGTCCACGGCATGATCATTACGGGCCTGAACCTGACGCTTGGCGAAATGGTCAGCGCCAACCAGGTGCGCCGCGGGGGCGGCAGGACCCTGCGATGGGACTACTGCTACGCCACGTCTTCGATCAACTCACTGGGGTTCCTGATTCCCATCCGCGGCAGCACGACGGATTCGTGGGCGACATACTGAGGGCAGGGGCCTGGCCCGTTCGCACCGCGCCTTCCGACCTCATGACCGCTTCGCCCTCCGCCCTCTGCCCTGCCGCCCACCCCTGCCATGCCGCTCGACCCCAGTTAGCTTTGTCGCCATGACACAGCCTCTCACCATCCTCTCTGAAGAAGAGTCCATGTTCCAGCGTGCCGTGCGCGACTTCGCTGAGGAGCGCGTCCGGCCGCTGGTTCACCAGATGGACCGCGACGCGCAGCTGGATCCGTCGCTCATCCCCGCCGTCTTCGAGCTAGGCCTGATGGGCATCGAGATCCCCGAGCAGTACGGCGGTGCCGGCGGTTCGTTCACCATGGCCGCGCTTGCGGTGGAGGCGTTGTCGCAGGTGGATGCCTCGACCGCGATCCTGGTTGACGTGCAGAACACGCTGGTGAACAACTGCCTGCTGCGCTGGGCCAGCGACGAGCAGAAACAGCGCTACCTGCCGAAGCTGGCCGGCGAATGGGTGGGCGCCTACGCGCTCAGCGAGGCCGGCTCCGGTTCCGACGCGTTCGGGCTGGCGACCCGGGCGACCAGGAACGGAAGCTGCTGGAGGCTTGAAGGCCGCAAGCTGTGGATCACCAACGGCGCCGAAGCCGAGCTGTACGTGATCTTCGCCACCGTGGATCCGGCAAAGGGCTATAAGGGCATAACGGCGTTCATCGTGGAGCGCTCCTTCAAGGGCTTCAGTGTCGGCAAGAAGGAGGACAAGCTCGGCATCCGCGCCTCCTCGACTACGGAACTGATCCTCGACGCCGTCGAGGTGCCTGAGGAAAACGTGCTGGGCGAGGTGGGCCAGGGCTACAAGGTCTCGATCGAGACGCTGAACGAGGGCCGCATCGGGATCGGCGCCCAGATGATCGGCGTGTGTCAGGGCGCGCTGGATGCGGCCACGAAGTACGTGAAGGAGCGCAGGCAGTTCGGCAAGCCGCTGGCCGAGTTCCAGGCCGTCCAGTTTCAGTTGGCCCAGGCCGCCACCGAGCTGGAGGCGGCGCGGCTCATGGTCTACAATGCCGCGCGCCTCAAGGACGCGGGCCAGCCGTTCACCGCGCAGGCCGCGATGGCCAAACTGTTCAGCAGCCAGGTTGCCGAGCGGGTCACGTCGGTATGCCTCGAGTTATTCGGCGGCTACGGCTATACCAAAGAATACCCGGTGGAGAAATACTACCGCGACGCGAAGATCGGCACGATTTACGAGGGGACCAGCAACATGCAGCTTCAGACCATCGCGAAGCTGCTCCTCAAATAGCGATTCGCCTCACGTCTCGACGGCGGCCTGGAGCCGCGGCGGGCCCGCCGCGAGGATGTCGGCGCAGGCGCTTCCGGGCCGCGGTGGGCTGATCAGGAACCCCTGCACGAAATCGCAGCCCTGCTCGCGCAGCAGCCGCAGCTGCTCGGCCGTCTCGACCCCCTCGGCCACGACCGCCATTCCCAGAGTGTGCGCCAGCGTGATGACAGCCGTGCACACGGCGGCGGCGTCCTTCTGCCCGATGTCCCGCACGAAGGTGCGGTCCAACTTCAGCGTGTCGATCGGGAAGGTTCTCAGATAGGCAAGCGAGCTATATCCGGTGCCAAAGTCGTCGATCGCAACGTGGATACCGAGGTGCTTGAGTTCGCGGAATACCTCGCGCGCCCGGGCCGTCTGCTCCATGGCCACCGACTCGGTTATCTCCAGTTCCAGCTCAGAGGGCGGCAGCCCTGACTCGGCGATGGCCGTGCCGATGCGCGCGGCCAGCTCCGGGTGATAGAAGGCGCGTGCCGAGCAGTTGACCGAGAGTCGCACCGGCCCCAGTCCCGCGCCGCACCACTGCATCACCTGCGCCGCAGCCTCGCGCAGCACCCACAGGTCCAGGGCATCCACGATCCCCACGTGCTCGGCGACCGGGATGAAGTCCGAGGGCATGACCAGGCCGCGTCTGGGATGGTGCCAGCGCACCAGGGCCTCGACCCGGGGCAGCGTACCCCGCGCCAAGTCGGCGATCGGCTGGTAGTGCACCTCCAGCTGCTCCAGCTCCAGCGAGCGCCTGACGCTGCGCTCGAGGGCCAGGTGCTCCTGCGTGTGGCGGTCGG
>DATLYR010000126.1 GCA_035574475.1 Nevskiales bacterium
CGTGGACAACCCGAAGTACTCCAGCTACCTCGCGGCCACAGAGCGCGACTAACCCGCCAGCGCCAGGATCTTCTCCCGCAGCGCCACCCGCGCCTTCAGCCCGCGTTGCAGCCAGTACAGCCCGCTCAGCGTGCGGGTGACGAAGGCCAGCTCCGCCGCGACGCGAAACTTGGGCCAGTGCGGGATGGCGCGCTGCGCGGCGATGCGGCCGTTCTCCAGGAGGCTGCCGTCGCTGAGATCGAAGCGTTCGCGTCGCATGACAGGGTCGAGAATCGCCTCGCAGTGCTCCGCATAGATCCGCCCGAAGATCACCGGGTGGCTGTCATACGGCATGTGCACCACGCCGAGCCGTTGCAGGCCGGCATGCAGCGCCGGCCAGTCCTTGGCCACGCTGGCGCTGAGCACCGCGCGCAGGCCGGCCTGGGTTTCGGGCCCGAGGTGCTTCACGCAGCCGAAGTCGTACACGACGATCTCGCCCTCGGGCGTGAAGCCGAAGTTGCCGGGATGCGGGTCGGCGTGCAGCCGGCCGGTGACGAAGATCTGCTGCACCACCCAGTCGGTGAGGCGGTTGCCGATCCGGTCGCGCAGCGCCTGCGGGTAGTGCCGCGCGGCCTCCGCGTCGTCGGCCTGGATTTCGGTGAGCACCAGCACGCCATCCGTGCAGAGTTCGGGGACCGGTTCCGGGAATCGGAAACCCTCCATCGGATCGCGCAGGAAGCCTTCCAGGTTGCGCCGTTCGTTGGTGTAGTCGGTTTCCTCCACGAAGCGCGCGCGGATTTCCTGCATCAGTGCCTTCAGCCCCTCACGGTCCACCGGCAGCTTGCCGGCCATGCGGATCAGCCGGCCCAGGTTCTCGAGGTCGGCATCCACCGCCTCGGCCACGCCGGGGTAGCGGATCTTGATCACCACCGCGCGGCCGTCGGCGAGTTTCGCCCGATGCACCTGCCCGATCGAAGCGCTTGCGAGCGCCGTCGGTTCGATGTGCTCGACGAGCTGCCACTGCGCCTTCGACCACTGCGCGTCCAGCAGCGGGTGCATCTTCGAGAAGGGCAGAGGCTCGGCCTGGCGCTGCAGGCGCGCCAGCTGCTCGGCCAGCGCGGGCGGCAGGATGTCGCGGTACTGCGAGGCGATTTGCCCGAGCTTCATCGCCGCGCCCTTGAGTTCGCCTAGCGTCGCGAACCAGTCCTCGCCGATCTTGCGCCACTGGTTCTCCTTGCTCACGCCCGGCAGCACGCGCAGCATGCTGCGCCCGAGCGTGCGCGCGCCGGTCCACAGCAGGCGCCGCCCGCGGTGACGGGCGGGGGGTTTCTTAGCGGGCATGCGGGTCGATGGCCTGCAGGGCCTCGAGTGCGTTCATGGGCAGCGATACGGTAGCGCCACTTGCGTCGGCTGCCTCGCGGTTGATGCGGATCAGCGGCGCGCCGAGCGATTCGCTGAAGTGCCGCACGGTCGGCACGGAACGGCCGGCGCCGATTTCGATCACCACCGGCCGGCGGACGCATCCCAGCCAGCGGCGCAGGTTCTCGCGCTGGACTTCGTAGCGCCTTTCCTGCCAATCCCCGTCATCGAACATCAGGATGTTCGGCCGCGCCAGCGCGCCGCAGGCGGGGCAGGTGGGCAAAGGCGAACGCAGCAGGCAGTTTTCCTCGTCCACGTCGGGTGCGAAATCATCGGCAGGCCAGATACTGTCACTGCAAGTTGCCGCGCACTGCAGGCGATGGATCGAGCCATGGCACTCGACGATGCGGTCCTCGGCAAAGTCCGCCTTTTGGAAATGCCCGTCCACGTTGCTGGTGAACACGAAGACGCCTTGCGGTTTGCTTTCCGCCCAGCGCTTGAGGATCGCAAAGCCATTGTGCGGCGTTGTCTTGCGGTACAGCTGGAGTCGGTGCCCGTAGAAACCCCAGGCCAGCCGCGGATTGCGGCGGAAAGCTTCCGGGTTGGCGATGTCGGTGAAACCGAAGCCCTTGTGCTTCAGCGCCGGATAGGCGCGCCAGAAACCTTCCGGCCCACGGAAATCCGGCAATCCGGAATCCACGCCCATGCCCGCACCGGCGGTGATGAGCAGGCCGTCGGCTGCGGCGATCAGGTCAGCGGCGCGTGCTGCCGGAGGGCTTTGGGTCAAGGCCGTTCCTTAGCGACTCGACCACGCCGTATCGCTCACGCCCCGTTTCTTGTTTTCGTACCTCGCCATCGTGAACAGCAGGTCGCTCAGGCGGTTGATGTAGGTCAGCGCATCGGCGCTCAAGGCTTCCGACTGGTGCAGGGTCTGCAGCGCGCGCTCGGCGCGGCGGCAAACGGTGCGGGCGACGTGCAGCTGCGCGGCGCCGGGCGCGCCGCCGGGTAGGATGAAGGTCTTGAGCGGTTCCAGCGACTGGTCTAGTTCATCAATCATTTTCTCCAGCTCGGCCGTGTCGCCGGCCTGCAACTTGGGGATCGGCATATTGATCTCTTCCGGCTTCGGCACGGCGATTTCGGAGGACAGCACGAACAGCGTGTTCTGGATGCCGAGCAGCCACCCGTCCAGCGGCGGTGACAGGCCCTGCGCGCGGGCCAGGCCGATGACGCTGTTGAGTTCGTCGATCTCGCCGTAGGCCTGCAGGCGCAAGTGGTTCTTCGGCACGCGGCCGACGCTGAGTAGTTGCGTGGTGCCCTGGTCGCCGGTTTTGGTGTAGATCTTGGTCACTTTACTTCGCACCTCTCCCTGGCCCTCTCCCCAAGCGGGAGAGGGGACTGTAATCACCCGATATCCGGCCTGCACGACGCTCTGGGCCTTTCTCACAAACGGACTGGGTATTTAAAGATGAATCTAGCCTGATTCCGGGAGAATGCTCAATCAAACCGGGACCGTGGTTGCCCGAAAGGGAGTGTTACTTTAGTATCACTGTATGCGCACTGAGCTTGTTACCACTCTCAAGCGGAGAGCGACGGAACTGCTTTCCGAGCTGGAGGCGGACCGGGATCCCATCTTGATCACGCAGCATGGGCTGCCGGCTGCGTATCTGGTCGATGTTGAGACCTACGAGGCCTTGCAGAAGCGGATGGCATTGCTGGAGGCCATCGCGCGTGGCGAGCGAGCCATAGAAGAAGGCCGTACCCTGTCACATGCCGACGCACGGAAGCGGATGGCGAGATGGCTGAAATAATCTGGACAGCGCCCGCGCTGGCCGATCTGGACGCCATCGCCGATTACATCGCACTCGATAATCCACAAGCGGCCCGCCTGATCGTGCAGCGGGTGTTCCGGCATGTGGCGCAGTTGGCGGATCATCCCAGGAGCGGTTCGAAACCTTCAGAACTGCGCGGATGGCGTTATCGCCAGATCATCGAGCCGCCCTGCCGCGTCCTGTATCGGGCAGAAAAGCAGCGCGTATACATACTTGCAGTGGTGCGTGCGGAACGAAGTTTGCGTAAGGTCCGACTCTTGGAGAGGGACCGCAAACGGCGCAAATCGGGATGACATAGGGCTCAAGTGCCCGGAAACCTCCGCACCCAGGCCGGCAACGGCGGCCAGTGGCGGGCCAGCAGGCCCAGCTCGTACAGCAGCAGCTGGCGGTGCGGGTGTTCGACCGAGGTGTTGTCCAGCACCAGCGCCCAGTGCGCCAGGGTGACGGCCTGGCGGGCGAGGTCGAGGCTGCGCGTGTAGCGCGCGGCGATCCTGTCCGGCGGCACCCGATGGCCGCCGCCCTCCACCCGGGCCGACACACGCAGCGCGCACAGCGCAGGATCGCTCACGCCGATGAAGCTCAGGCGCAGGTAATAGCCCGCCTGGCGGGCGCGTTCCATCAGCTCCAGCTTGGACGGGTGGGAGAACACGGTCTCGGCGACGAAGGAGCGCCCGCTGTGGATGGCCTCGTCGCGGCGTCGCGCGGCCTCAGCCGCCGCGGCCTGCATTTCCTGGTCCGATTTCGGATGGCGACCGAGGCGTTCCTGCGCGATCTGGTCGGCGTTGATGAAGGGCACGCGGAAATGCCGACTGGCGAGGTTGCGGTAATACGTGGTCTTGCCGGCGCCGTTGGGGCCGGCGATCAGCCACAGCACGGGCTGCTGGACATCCATGTGGCGGCGTGCGCTGCCGTCAGCGGCGGCGGGTCTTCTTGCGCGACTTCAGCGGGTCGAGCACTCGCACGCGGCGGCCGTCGGGATAGACGCGCAGCAGCTTGCCGTTCTCGCGGGTGTACAGCGGCACGTCCTCGGTCTGGTGCGCGGGCGGGGCTGTGCGCCCGGCCTCGATTTCGGCCAGATGCGCCAGATGCAGGGCGCGCTCCTCGGTGGTCAGCGCCTCGAAGTCCAGCTCGGCACGCAGGGCGCTGCGCACCTGCTGCAGGTTGACGGTGGGCAGGGCCTCGAGCGTGCGCCCCAGGTTGGCCCAGTGCTCGATCTGTTGCGCGGCCTTGCGGCTGAACAGGCTGCCGACGCGGTCCGCCATCCGGTACAGCACGGCGCTGACGCGGGTGACTTCGGTCCTGGGTGCTTTCGAGGCGGCTGGTTTCATGGCGGTCCGCGCCGGCGGTCAAGTTGTTACAATTGTAACACGCTACAGCTCCGACAGCAGCCGCTGCAGCGCATCGGCCGCCAGCCGCATGCGCGCGCCGTACCAGCTGAAGGCTTCGCCATCCACGAGCAGAACTTTAGCCCCGGGCAGGCGCTTTGCGAATTCCTGCCGGTGGCGATCCTGGAAGGGGTAGGGCTCGGAGCTGAGCAGCAGCACCTCCGGGGCGAGCCGTTCGATGTCCTCCAGCGTGGTTTCGGGATAGCGGCCGGTCTTTGCCGCAAAGACATTCTCGAAGCCACAGCGCGTCAGCACGTCGTGGATATAGGTGTCGGCGCCGGCCGCCATCCAGGGCTTGCGCCAGATCAGATAGGCCACGCGCCGTCGCGGCCGCAGCGGCTGCAGCCGCGAAAACCGCCCGGCGATCTGCTGCGCCAGTACCTCGGCCGCCTGCGTGCAGTCGCATAGCTGGCCGAGGTGGCGGATCATGCGCAGGGCGCCGTCCACGCTGCGCACGTCGGTGACGTACACCGGGAATTCCCGTTCCAGGGCCTCGACGTCCTCGCGGCGGTTTTCCTCTTTTTCCGCGATGATCAGGTCGGGCTGCAGGGCGCGCAGGGCATCCAGCCGCAGCTGCTTGGTGCCGCCCACTTCGGTAATCCGGCTGACCTCGGCGGCCGGGTGGATGCAGTAGCGGGTGCGGCCGACGACACGCCCGCTCAGGCCCAGCGCCAGCAGGGTTTCGGTCTGCGAGGGGCAGAGCGAAACGATGCGCCGGGGACGCGCAGGCAGCCGCACGGCACGTCCGAGGTCGTCCGAAGTAATGACCATTTCCGCGTGGCTTTGTGGCATAAACGGGACGATACTGGAGTGAACCTCAGACACCAACCTGCCGCGCAGGACCTGGTGCAGGACAGCCTATGCAGCAAAAAGCCAGCCCTCTGCCGTCGGCCACGCCGGCGGTCTACTGCCCCAAGCACAAGATCCGCATCGTGACGGCGGCCTCGCTGTTCGACGGTCATGACGCGGCCATCAACATCATGCGCCGCATCCTGCAGGCCAGCGGCGCGGAGGTCATCCACCTGGGCCACGACCGTGCGGTAGACGAGGTCGTCAACTGCGCCGTGCAGGAGGATGCCAACGCCATCGCCGTGACCAGCTATCAGGGCGGGCATGTCGAGTACCTCAAGTACATGTACGACCGGCTGAAGGCGCTGGGCTGCGGCCACATTCGCATCTTCGCCGGCGGGGGCGGCGTGATCCTGCCGGATGAGATCGCCGAGCTGCACGCCTACGGCATCACCCGCATCTACTCGCCCGACGACGGCCGCGCGATGGGCCTGCAGGGCATGATCAATGACCTGCTGGAGCGCAGCGACTTCCCCACCGGCCGCGACGTGACTGAGGCCGATCTGGATGCGGCGCGCCAGCGTGACCCGCGCGCCATCGGCCGGCTGATCTCTGCGGTCGAGAACTACCCGGACAAGCATCCGCGGCTGCTGGAGAAAATCCGCTCGGAGGCCGCCCGACAGAAAGTCCCGGTGCTGGGCGTGACCGGCACCGGCGGCGCCGGCAAGTCCTCGCTGGTGGACGAGCTGGTGCGGCGTTTCCTGCTGGACTTCAAGGACAAGCACATCGGCCTGATCTCGGTGGATCCGAGCAAGCGCAAGACCGGCGGCGCGCTGCTGGGCGACCGCATCCGCATGAACGCGATCAACAACCCGCGCGTGTACATGCGCTCGCTGGCCACGCGCCAGGCCAACCTGGCGCTCTCGTCCCATGTGCGTGACGCGGTCAACATCCTCAAGCTGGCCGGCTTCGACCTGATCGTGCTGGAGACCTCCGGCATCGGCCAGTCGGATACCGAGATCGTGGATCACTCGGACGCCTCGCTGTACGTGATGACGCCGGAATACGGCGCCGCTACCCAGCTCGAGAAGATCGACATGCTCGACTTCGCCGACGTGGTGGCGTTGAACAAGGCCGACAAGCGCGGTGCGCAGGATGCGCTGCGCGACGTGCGCAAGCAGTACCAGCGCAACCACCAGCTGTTCGCGAAGAAGCTCGAGGACATGCCGGTGATCGGCACGATCGCCTCACAATTCAACGATCCGGGCACGCACCGGCTCTACCGGGTGCTGATCGACCGCATCGCGGAGAAGTGCGGCGTGCCGCTGAAATCGAACTTCGGGCACGGGATCGGCGATTCGGAGAAGATCTTCATCATCCCCTCTGAGCGCACGCGCTACCTGGCGGAGATCGTGGACACGGTGCGCGGTTACAACCGCTGGGTCGAGACGCAGAGCCGTCTCGCGCAGCAGCTGCAATCCCTGCGCCAGGCGCGCAAGCTCGTCAAAGAGAAAGCCGGAGATCTCGAGGTCATCGAGGGCGAACTGGCGGAGAAACTCGACGCGGGCAACCGCAAGACGCTGGAGAGCTGGGACGCCAAGCGCCGCAACTACGAAGGCGACGAATACGTGTACCAGGTACGCGGCAAGGACGTGCGTGTGCCGACCAAGACCGAGTCGCTGTCGCACCTGAAGATTCCCAAGGTCGCGCTGCCGCACTACCAGGGCTGGGGCGACATCCTCAGGTGGACGCTACAGGAGAACGTGCCGGGCGAGTTCCCCTACACCGCCGGTGTGTTCCCGTTCAAACGCGAGGGTGAGGACCCGACCCGCATGTTCGCGGGCGAAGGTGGGCCGGAGCGTACCAACCGCCGCTTCCATTACATCGCCGCCGGACATCCGGCCAAGCGCCTGTCCACCGCCTTCGACTCGGTGACGTTGTACGGCAACGACCCGCATCACCGCCCGGACATCTACGGCAAGATCGGCAACTCCGGCGTATCCGTCTGCTGCCTGGACGACGCCAAGAAACTGTATTCCGGCTTCGACCTCGCCGATCCGAAGACCTCGGTGTCCATGACCATCAACGGCCCGGCGCCGATGATCACCGGCTTCTTCATGAATGCCGCCATCGACCAGGCCTGCGAGCGCTACATCCGCGCCAACGGCCTGGAGCAGGCGGTCGAGCAGAAGATCGCCGCCTGGTTCAAGGCGCGCGGCGTGGAGCGCCCGCGCTACCGCGGCGAGCTGCCCAAGGGCAACGACGGGCTAGGCCTGATGCTGCTCGGCATCACCGGCGACCAGGTGCTGCCGCGCGAGGTGTACGAGAGGATCAAGGCCGAGACGCTGGCCGCGGTGCGCGGCACGGTACAGGCCGACATCCTCAAGGAAGACCAGGCGCAGAACACCTGTATCTTCTCCACCGAGTTCGCGCTCAAGCTCATGGGCGACATGCAGAGCTATTTCACCGCGAACCGCGTCCGCAATTTCTACTCGGTGTCCATCTCCGGCTACCACATGGCCGAGGCCGGCGCCAATCCAATCACGCAGCTGGCCTTCACGCTGGCCAATGGCTTCACCTACATCGAGTATTATCTGTCGCGCGGGCTGAAGATCGACGACTTCGCGCCCAACCTGTCGTTCTTCTTCTCCAACGGCATCGACCCCGAGTACGCGGTGATCGGCCGCGTGGCGCGCCGCATCTGGGCCAAGGCGCTCAAGCTGAAGTACGGCGCGAGCCCGCGCTCGCAGATGCTCAAATACCACATCCAGACCTCCGGCCGCTCGCTGCACGCGCAGGAGATCTCCTTCAACGACATCCGCACCACGCTGCAGGCGCTATACGCCATCTTCGACAACTGCAACTCGCTGCACACCAACGCCTACGACGAGGCCATCACCACGCCGACGGAAGAGAGCGTGCGCCGCGCCATGGCGATCCAGCTGATCATTAACCACGAATTCGGCCTGGCCAAGAACCAGAACCCGCTGCAGGGCTCGTTCATCATCGAGCAGCTGACGGACCTGGTGGAGGAGGCGGTGCTGAAGGAATTCGAGCGGCTCAACGAGCGCGGCGGCGTGCTCGGCGCGATGGAGACCATGTACCAGCGCAGCAAGATCCAGGAGGAGTCGCTGTACTACGAGACCCTCAAGCACACCGGCGAGCTGCCGGTCATCGGTGTGAACACCTTCCTGTCATCGGAAGGTTCGCCCACCATGCTGCCCAAAGAGGTGATCCGCTCGACCACCGAGGAGAAGGAGGCCCAGATCGCCACCGTGCGCGGCACGGTGCAGGCCGACATCCTGAAGGAGGACCAGGGGCAGAACACCTGCATCTTCTCGACCGAGTTCTCGCTCAAGGTCATGGGGGATATCCAGGAGTACTTCATCCACCACGACATCCGCAACTTCTACTCGGTCTCGATCTCGGGCTACCACATCGCGGAGGCCGGC